>CBDUXS010000146.1:0-3566 GCA_965371255.1 uncultured bacterium | reverse complement strand
GCCTCGTCGGCCGCGCGGCCGGACTGCGGATGAAACGAGCCGCCCAACAGGAACCAGATCCCGACGGCCACGCCCATCCAGCGACCGAGCCGCCTCCGTCGAAGTGCTTTCACCATTGAGACTGCGCCCCGTCGATGATCTTCTGGATGAGGTTCTCCAGCGCCAGCTCCTGCCCGATATCTTCAGATTCGGTGTCGGGTGCGTACTCCCCTACCCCACTTACGCTTGACCCGCTCCAGACGACTTCGTTGCGGCCCAGGTCGATGATCTCCACACGCGCCGTGATGGTCACTCTCCGTTGAAACACTTCGGCGCCGACGTCCTCCCGGCCCGCGAAATTCGATGCCTGGTCAGAGTACCTGATCAGCTCCGCCCGAATCTCCGCATCCGCGTTCTCGCGCGACGCCAGCTGAACACCCAACCGGCCTCGAACCGCTTCCAGAAGTCCCTGCGTGAACGGATCCGTCAGAGCGAACTGCGTGGTAAGATTCTCGATCGGCGTGACGTACATGTCATTGATGTGCGGGGGCAATCCGCCGCCCGCGAATCCGTAGTTGCAGGCCGCCAAGATCGGCAGGAGCACCAGCGCGACGGCCTGCTGCTCAGCCCTGCTGCGGAAGCGTGAAGATGTCGCTCGGATAGCGTTCCTCCAGAATTCGAATTTCGCCGATCGTCCAGCGCACCCGGCTGTGTTCTCCGAAGTCACGGTATTCCGCTTTCTCCGGCCAGTCCCGAGGGTCCGGCGCCCAGGTCAACTCGACCTTACGCACCAGGCGCCCACGTTGCCTCTCCTCCACCCGATCCAGCCGCCTGCCCCGCACGAAGAAGTACAGCTTCCGGTCGGGTCCGGCATCATACACCAGCACGGTATCCGATCCTGCCTCGTAGCCCGCCAGTTCCGCCGTACTGTCCGGTCGGAACAATCCCGCCATCGCGAACAGCAATGGACCGGACGGCAACTCCAGGTCTTCGATCCCGCCGATACTCGACAGTCGTTGGCCTGCCAGCGCGACGGCCATCGCCACCTCTCCCGAGGTGAACAGGTCCAGTCGCAAGCTGTCCGCCGGATTGTACCGAACCGCGCCATCTCCCCGAACATCGCCTCTGCGGTCACCGTAAGACCACTCGAATCGGAGAAACGCGGACCCGGCGGATCCCGAACTCTCCAGTAACCGCTCCGCGACGGCGGCCGGATCCGCGATCGGCGGGCCGGTTTCGATGGGGGCTCGACAGGCCCCGACGAGGACACAGCCGAGCGCTGAAAACCGGAACATCCGCCGCATATTCAACGACGCGCCAAGCTACCGGAGCGTCTGGAGAGGAGCAAGAAAATCACCGTGACTATCCGCCCGGGACGACCGGTGTCGGAACGAGTCCGGCCAGCGCTCGTCGGAGATCGTCAGGGAGCCGACGGGGACGCCCGTCCCGATCCATGCAGATCAGCACGCTCGTCGCCTCTGCGACCACCATGTCGTTTTCCCTGTTGACCACCCGGTAGTCGAACTGAACACGCCGGCTCCGTACCTCCGTGACCGTCGTGTGCACATCGACGACATCCTCGTACGCGACTCCTTTGAGGTAATCCACTTCAAGCCGCACGACCGGCAGCAGCACGCCCCGCTTTTCCATCTCGGCATAGGACAGCCCGTTCAGGCGCATCAGTTCCGTGCGCGCCAGCTCGAACCAGGCGACGTAGGCCATGTGATGCGCTCGCCCCATCTGGTCGGTCTCGGCGTAGCGCACGCGAACTTCCGTCACACTGCCGGGAATCATCTGACCTCCATATACTGCTGCCCATGAACCGGTTTGCCAGTCTCATCATATCGGACGCGCACCTCGGTGCGGCTCCCGAAGCCAGCGAACGGGCGTTCCATGACTTCCTGGTGTTCGCGCGAGGAGCCACCCGCGACCTCGTGATCAACGGAGACCTGTTCGACTTCTGGTTTGAATATCGCACGGTCGTCCAGAGTCGGCATTTCAAGACCCTGCGCGCGCTGGCAGATCTGGTCGATGCCGGTGTCCGGGTGCGCATGGTCGGCGGCAATCACGACTCGTGGGGCGGAGCCTTCCTCACCGACGAGATCGGCATGGAACTGATCGACGGGCCGATCACGACGGAAATCGGCGGTCGGAAGACCTATCTCGCCCACGGCGACGGGCTGGGCGAAGGTGATTTCAGGTATCGAGTGCTGAAGAGGGTCATCCGGAGCCGACCGGCAAGTCGCGCCTTCCGCCACGTGCATCCAGACTGGGCGGATTTCCTGTCGCACCTCGTAAGTCGCACGGAGGCCAGGCAGCGAAGAGGAATTCCCGGCGCGGATCCCGCCGCCGAGCCGGGCGGATCCCGGGCGGCACAGCTCGAAGCGCACGCCCGAGCGACACTCGGCGCCGATCCCTCCGTTCAACTTGTCGCCCTCGGACACTGCCATATTCCCACGTTGATCGAAGTAGAGTCGGGACGCCATTATCTCAACACCGGGGACTGGATCCGGCACTGCACATGGGCGTCCGTTGGACCGGATGGAGTCGCGCTGCATCATTGGCACGGCCACCCCAGTTCTTCAACACGTATCTGAACTAGAAGCCGAACACCGGTACCTGGTAGCGAACGGCAATCCCGGCCGAGCCGTCGGGCGGTGGCACGACTTCACCCGCGAACTCCCACATGTGGGCTGAGACCCACGCATCCACGGCGCTCGCCAGTGACCAGAACACCGCCAGGGCAATCCAGTCCTCGCGCTGCTCCCGACGTGACCCGGCGAGTTCTTCGTCCCCGTTGTCATCGGCTCGATTGATGCGCTGCTGCGTCCGAACAATCATAAACACAGTCGCCGTCTGCACCGTCACATAGAATACGGCCCTGCCCGGTCGGTCGGCCGCCAGCTGGCCCCAGCCAGGCAGAATCAAAGACTTGAAGAAGGCGCCCATCGGGGCCGGACCCGTGCGGGTGGAATCGGCCGAGTCCGCCTCCGGCGCGATGACATCGGGTTCCGGCGCGATGATCACGGGCGACCGCATCGTGTCTTCTGCGACCGGACCTGCGTCTGCCTGCACGTCGTCGTCCGCGTCGTCCTGGGCGGCGACCGGCGTCGGCATTCCAAGGGTGAGGCATGAGAATATCCCCATCACGAGCCACGGGAGCGTGTGGGAATCGAACCCACCCGGGACGTTTCTCACGCCCCGAAACGGTTTTGAAGACCGTCGACGACACCAGCCGCCATCCGCCCCCCCGCACCACGCGTTGCGCGCGATCACGGAATCCTGGCAATCACGTCGACTTCTACGCGGGCCCCTCTCGGCAGTCCCGCGGCCTCCACCGTCGAGCGGGCCGGAAACGGTTCCGCGAAGTGCTCTCCATAGATCGCGTTCACCGCGGCGAACTCGGCCATGTCCGCCAGGTACACGGTCGTCTTCACCACATCCCGAAATCCGAGACCGGCCTCGGCCAGAACAGCCTCGAGGTTGGCGAACACCTGACGCGCCTGTGACTCGACGTCCGGGCCCGCCATCTCACCGGTCTCGGGCACGAGCCCGATCTGCCCTGCCGAAAACAGGAATCCCGCCGC
>CBDUXS010000145.1:0-3579 GCA_965371255.1 uncultured bacterium | reverse complement strand
CTCGACGGCGGGCGGCGTTGGGTCATGCCGGAGCAGCTCGACAATTACGCGTTCCCAACGGCCAACCGTAAACTGCTGCTCGCGATGGGCGACCGGCGTGGTCGTACCTCAGCCGAAGTATGATTCCCGGTCGTCCGACATCCGCCACACGAGCACGACGGCAGCCGCTACGAGCAGGGCGCCGGCCAGGAATCCAAACCGCGGTCCAAGCACGCCGAACCCCCACCCGGCAGCGACAGGCCCAATAACCCGGCCGGCGCTAGCGGCACTCTGGTTCACACCCAGCACCTCTCCCTGCTCGCCGGGAGGTGCACGTCGCGAGACGATGCTTTGCAGCGAAGGGATGACGCAGCCCCAGCCCAATCCAACGAGGGCGAGGGCCCCGAATACCGCGCCCAGGGAGGGAAACGCGCCCAACATTGCGAAACCTGTGGCTAGCAGGGCTCCACCCGCCCCTGCCACTCTCCGCTCTCCGTATCGTTCGACCAGGGGCCCGATCATGCGGCCCTGGATAATGGCGGAGATCAGGCCGACGTAGGCGAACAAACCGCCTGCGTACGCTGCGGAAAGTCCCAGTGGTTTGTCGAGAAACAGAGGAAATGTGACCGTAAAGCCCGCGAATCCCCAGGTCATGAGAAAAAGTATGCCGATCGGGTGCCTCAGTTGCGGCCGGCGCGCCACACGCCGGGAGGCTTTGAGGCGTTCGGTCAGAGCACTCCATCCGCTGCTGCCGCGGACTCGTCGATCCCGGGGTAATGTTTCCGGTAGGAAAAACACGGCGGCCACCGCATTGATGCCGGTAAGCGCTGCGGCGGCAAACCCGGGGGCGCTGTAGCCCCAAAGGTGGCTCAAGGTCCCGCCGATTGCCGGGCCGAAGATGAATCCCAGCCCGAACGCCGCTCCCAGCAATCCCATGCCGCGGGCACGCCGCTCCGGACTCGTGGAGTCCGCGATGATCGCCTGGGCCACCGGTACGTTGGCGCCCATGATGCCGGCAATCAACCGCGACACGAGGAGGACACCCAAGGTCGATGCGAGACCGAATACCACGTAGGAGATCGCCGAACCAAACAGACCAAGAATGAGCAGGGGCCTTCGGCCATATCGGTCAGACAGGCTGCCCCATACCGGTGAGAAGACCAACTGCATGAGCGAATACGACGCCATGATGAGGCCCACATCCAGTGGGGTCGCGCCCATCGACGTGGCGTAGAACGGAAGCAGGGGTAGAATGATCCCGAACCCGACCAGGTCCAGGAACACGGTAACGAGGACCACGCCGAGCGCGATGGATTCCGACCCACGCACTTCAGCCCTGGTCACTTGCGGCTCCATACGCATCGAACGGCGGGACGACGTGACCGCTCTCGGCCAACGCTGCGAGGTGTGCGGCTATCGACGCCTCGGCGGCCCACTCCAGACCTTCGGGTAATGGGTCGTACACCGCGGCCCGGATCTCTCGAACGTCCCCAGCGCCGGCCGTGAGGGCCCTGAGAATCTGCTGTTCCCGATCGAGCCGGTGCGATCGGTACTCTGCCAGGTGGCGCATTGCGTCGTCCACCGGCGGTCCATGGCCCGGCAGCAACCGGGATGGCTGCAATTCTTGCAGCCGGGACAGGCTCGCCAGGCAGGCTTTGACGCTTCCATCCGGATGCAGGATCGCGCTGGATCCTGTGCCGAGCACGAGGTCTCCGGTAAACAGCCAACCTTCCGTCTCGGAAAAGTAGGTCACGTGGTCAGCGGAATGGCCGGGAGACGAAAAGGCGATAAGGGGGAGATCAGCCTCCAGCGCAGTACGCTGCCCGTCGATGGTGGTGTTTCCTGTGAGATTAGTCCGGTCCAGCGTTTCGGCCGATGCAACGATCGGCGCCTTGAATTTTGTCGCTGCATCCCTGGCGAGGCCCGAATGATCCGCATGTGCGTGAGTGAGCAGGATTGCTACAACGGGCCGCCCGGCGGCGGCCGTGACCAGCCGGGCCAGGTGGCCCGCGTCGTCCGGACCGGGGTCGATGAGCGCCAGCCTGGAGGATCCGACGAGATAGCTGCGCGTCCCATCGAGTGTCATCGGGCTGGCGTTGTCAGCCAGAACGCTCGTCAGCCCCGACCCGCAATCCTTGATTGCAGGCTCAACCATCCGCTTCGTCGTATTCCGGGT
The DNA here is from genome assembly GCA_965371255.1 of uncultured bacterium. GTDB lineage: Bacteria > Gemmatimonadota > Gemmatimonadetes > Palauibacterales > Palauibacteraceae > JARFPW01. The sequence goes on along the minus strand of CBDUXS010000145.1, from coordinate 1,424 downwards.
CGCCCGGAAGGACCGGCCGAATCGAGTCCTCACGAATCAGGAGCCGCGGCGTAAGCGGCTCGATGCGCCTGTCGTGGAACGTTGTCACCATTTCCCCGACCGATTTGAACTCGAACAGATCCTGAAGCGTGACGCGCGTCGGAAACAGCATCGGAAGCCGGCCGCTGCCGAACAACTCGACGGCTCGCGCAGGGGTCAACCACACGAAGTCGTCAATCTCATCGGTCAGGTGTGGTTCGAACTCGAAGCGATCAGCCGGCAGTGCCGTCACAAAAAACCGGGTGTCGTAGCGGCGGGCGAACTGGGCCGGCGTTATCCAGCGGGCGAAGTAACACACGTCGAGCGACGAGAAGGACAGATCGTATTCCTCGAGCATCGTGCCGAATGATAGTTCGTTGTCCAACAACTCCCGCCGAGCGCGAGCCACCTTGTCGTCGTCGGGTCGATCGTCTGTAAGCAGTAATCCTGTTTCCTCGAACAACTCACGCAGTGCCGCGAATACAGCCGCGGGCTCGGCCTCCGGGCCTATGTTGGGAAGACAGGCGGAGAGCCTGGGTTCCGCATCGCCCGGATCGATCGTACCGCCTGGAAACACGTAGGCACCCGCCGCAAACCGGGAGGCGGACGGGCGTTTAAGCAGCAGAACCTCGAACGCAGCGTCTGAAGTTTCGCGCGCCAGGACAATGGTAGATGCGGCACGGGGTTCAACCGGTGGTTGTTTCGGGTTGACGCGGCCTCGCGCGAATTCGTCTCGCTCGATCTGTTCGGTAACAGCACGCTGCGCGTCTTCGTCCGACGCGGCCCCCCGCTCGCTCACGCGACGCCGCCGACAGCCAACGCCAGGAAGAATCCAAGCAGCACGAACATCATCATCAAACCAAAGGTGAGCACGACCGGCGGAATGATGACCGCCGCGAACGCACGACCGAAGCTGGTTTGGTGTGTCCACTGAATCCCGATGATCGCCAGCGCCGTCGTCCAGAAGAACGCTACAGCCCAACCGAGAACCGGGACGATGGCCACGACCGCAGGTGCCGTCACGTAACACAATGTTCGAGCCGTTACGCCGATCGTTTTTCTGTCGGGCACAAACACCCGTACGCCGACATGGACCAGCCCTACGTACATCAGCAGCGCAATCAATGCCGTAAACGGTGAGAAGAAGAAATTCATCCACATATACGCGGTGATGGAAAACGCCTCCAGTCCGGCAGTCGCATATATCTCTCTGTACCAGTCCCCGAAGATGGCCAGCCAGGATAGTGTCGACGCCCCGCTGCCGAGTACCGAGAACAGGAGGTAGAAGATCAGTGGACGCGCGAAGGAGATTTCCGGGTCGAGCGACCGGAAGAATTCTTTTGGTCGAGTGAGGACCTCCATCCAACTCCGGAACAGATCGGCCGGAAAAGACACGTCCGCGCGCT
>CBDUXS010000144.1:0-3599 GCA_965371255.1 uncultured bacterium | reverse complement strand
CACGACTTCATGCGTATCGCCCGCGTATTGCTCGAGGAAATGCTGGCCGAGTGACACCGTCCACGGGCGCCTCCGAACAGCGCACTCCGGTCGATCCCCAGGCCGCGGGAACCGAGCGCATTCTAGGCCGTTTCGGGGGGGATTCTCCCGGCCCGCTCGTCTTCGTGGTAGGCGGCCTGCACGGAAACGAACCCTCTGGAGTGGCCGCGTTGCAGCGGGTCGTCACCAAGCTTCACGAGCGTGGACCGTCGTTTCGGGGCGAGTTTATCGCAGTTGCTGGTAACATCGCGGCCTTGAGGGAAGGTGTACGGTTCATCGAGCGGGATCTGAATCGGGGCTGGAGCATGCGCCGCGTGGCGCGCGCACTGGACAGGCCGGTGAGCGCCGAGGACAGAGAGCAGGCAGACCTGGTAGACATCCTCGTCCCCGGGTTGAGAGACGCCGATGCCAAGACCTACCTGTTTGACCTCCACACCACGTCAGCGACCAGCGCGCCTTTTCTTACGCTCGGTGACACGCTGGAAAACCGTCAGTTCGCCCAACGTCTGGGAATGCCGCTCGTGCTGGGTATCGAGGAGCAGATCGACGGGGCCATGCTCGACTACCTGGGAGGTTTCGGACCCGTGGCGTTGGGGGTGGAGGCAGGCCAGCACGACGACCCTGCATCCGTAGACATCCACGAGGCAATTACGTGGATGTGCCTCGTGGAGGCAGGCTGTCTGTCGCGACATACCAACCTGTTCGACCTGACGGAGTGCCGGCGACGCATTGCGGTGGCACGGGCCGGGTTGCCGCATGTGTTTGAGGTCGTGTATCGTCGCGCCGTCGAGCCGGGTGACGGCTTCCAAATGGAACCCGGTCACTGCAACTTCGAGCGAGTTCATGCCGGTCAGGTTATTGCGCGAACGGCTGCCGGCCCGGTGCGGATTCCGGAGAATGGCTGGTTGTTTCTGCCGTTGTATCAAGATCTGGGCGACGATGCGTACTTCCTCGTTCGGCCCGTTCGACCCTTGTGGCTCAGGATGTCACGAGTACTGCGACGGTTCGGGATTGCCCGGATCCTGCCGCTGCTTCCAGGCGTAAAGTGCGCGCGCGAACGCACCGACACGTACCTGGTTGACCGCCGGGTGGCCCGCTGGCTTGTCATCCAGCTGTTTCACCTTCTGGGTTACCGCAGGATTCGGTCGACTCCCCAGGTCGTCGTGTTTCGCGGCCAGGGCTCTAAAGAAGCCTGGTGAAGGGTTTCTAGAGCCTGACTTCGGCGCCTGTGTCTGCCGATCGATAGCAGGCCTCAAGAACCTCGAACAGCGCGATCTGACTGGTCTCCGACTCGATGGGTGTTTCTCCTCGTACGATCCTGAGGAAGTGCGCCCACTCCTGCCGGTAGGAATCCCGGTACAGAGCGGTCGGCGCCCGTGTAACCGGCGGAGTGACGTCCACGATTCCGGTTTCGACCTGGCGGTGGACTCTGAGCGGCGCCGACTCGGCGCTTCCGCCCGAACCCAGGATGGTCAGTTCATGCACGTCTCGATCGTGGATCAACTCCCAGGTCACCTCGACGTCCACCGTCGCACCCGTCTCAGTAGTCATGTGGATGAACGCACTACTTTCGGCACCAGCGTCGCCGTGCAGGTGCGCGGAGACCCGTCGAATTTCAGGATAACCGACCGACCACAGGGCCATGTCGAGCGCCTGTGCGCCCAGATCCATCAATACGCCGCCACCGGCGTACTTGGGATCGGTCCGCCAGCCCCGCCTCGGACGCCGTGAGCGCCGGTTGAGCCAACTCGCTCGCACGAACGTCACGTCGCCGAGTTCGCCGCTCGCTACGAATTGTCTGATCAGCCGAAAATCGTGTCGAAATCGGTGGTTATTGGCCACCATGAGCTGGCGGCCCGCCGAATCAGCCGCCGACACGAGTCGCCGGGCGGCCTGGCTCGACACCGTCAACGGACGTTCGCACAGCACGTGGGCCCCGAGCTCGAGGCAGTCCAGTACGCCCTGTTCATGTTCTCTGTTCGGCGTGCATACGAGTACCGCATCGAGTTCCTCGCTCGATGCCAGTCCGGCCAGATTATCAGCGACACGTTCTATCCCGAACCGCTCGCCGATTGTGTGTGCTTTACGGCCGTCTGGATCGGCGATGCCGACGATCTCGACGCCCGGCAGGCGCGCCAGGATCGGAAGGTGGACGACCTGCGCCGCACCGCCCGCACCGAGGACCACGACCCGAAGTCGCCGTTCAGCCACCTGGACCCCTCAGTTACCGGTCATCAGGAAGAGACCAAACGCGATCGCCACGTTGCTCGCATCGGTGATCGCGGTCCCCCGAAACTCGCCGTACACATTCACTCGTCTGCTCAAGGCGACTTGCGCGCCGAGCACACCCGATACTCCCGCGGTAACGATCAAGTCATCGAGAAATGTGTCTCGAATCGCTTCTCCGTCATCATTCAAGATGTACACGTCCAGACCTATCCCGATGTACGGCGCGACCATCGCAGCGGTCACGGTCCATTGAAAGTCGGTACCCAGGATGTATGCGGAGCGTTCGATGTCGCCCAGGTTGATCGTCCCCGGCATCAACCCGGAGACTTCTTCGAGCTGTGCCTCCAGTTCCGTGACCTGGCTGGATTGGACATCCGCTTTCCAGTACCCGAACCGTGGAACGATCCGGATGTTGGGTCCCAGGAAGCCGATGTCGAGCTTCCCTTCGATGCCCAGCGTTCCGTCGTTCTGGCTGGGATCCACATAGAAAGCACCAATGCCGATCCCGCGGAGGCCCAGATTCGTGTAGTCGTACTCCTCCAGTCCCTGGGCCTCAGCCGACCCGGCCATCATGCCCAACGCCGCAATGGTCAGCGCTGCCATCACTCCCGTCCGTCCCCTGTCCAGCCCACCCGATACACGCATTCCGTTCTGCTCCCGTGTGTTGCGTTTCAGTAAACCGACACCATCTCGGTGCCGGGATAGTACGTTTCCAGAATCGACTCCCAAGTCTGCCCTGCACGGGCCCGGCCGATCGCGCCCCACTGGCACATCCCCGATCCGTGTCCGAAACCGCGGCCATGCAGTTCGATGGCACCATCGGGCCGTGTGACGATCTCGAAATCCGTCGATCCTAGAATCCTCCCCCCATCGTCCTGCAATGCGATGCGAATGTCCAGACGTTCGAGGACGAATTCGGAGCGGGACCCCTGTATGGCGAGCGCTCCGACCCTTCCGGATGGCGTGCGATCGGCAACCCGCAAGCCGACGATGTCCCCGATACGGTCGGCCGACGCGCCGAAGATCCGCTCTACCTGCCGCCTGATCCGACCATTCAGATCGGCAGTCTGCAGAGTATCTACCCACCGATAGCGTGGCGACGCCGCGCAGTAATCCGTCCCATCCGGGGCACGGTCCGACACTGACCGCAGATACGGCGCGGGATCGCGGTCCAGCACTTCCTCCACGGGCGAGGTGCGACCCCCACAGGTGGAGTGGTACATCGCCCGAATCGGTAAGCCGTCATACATCAGAATCCGACCCGCCGTCTCATTTACCGCCCGGGTCGACTCCGGCCGTTCGGCCGCCATGCCCCCGTATGCCTGATCTTC
>CBDUXS010000143.1:0-3621 GCA_965371255.1 uncultured bacterium | reverse complement strand
CTCTGCACGATCGTCGTGGCCAGAATTCCGACCATCAACCCGATAAACGGATTCTCCGTGGCCGCGAAAATCGCATCGAGCGCATCGCCACCCAGCGCCTTGAACCCTTCTCCGAGTCCGTTCACGCCGAGCAAGAAAACGAATAGAAGGGCCAGTACCGTGACGAAACGTACCAGCGGATGGGTGCCGGCTTCGCGCCGTTGAACGGCCGGCCCTTCGTCTGGGTTCAACTTGCTGCCTGGATTCGGGAGATGACAGGCTTTGATGAGTCTGTTTGCCGAACTTCCAACACTGGCGGAGTCGATGCAAGTTCCGCCGCAAGTCGGGTTGCGAATCCACCCGCAGGCCGTACAGTGTGCTGCCCGGCGAGCGACGGTTGCCGCGGTAACGCTTCTAATACTTCTGAAAGACCGAGCAAATGAGCCGTTGCTGGCTGATGAAGACCGAGCCCAATACGTACTCGATCCATGACCTCGAGCGCGATGGGCAAACGCACTGGGAGGGCGTCCGCAACTACCAGGCGCGGAATCTCATGCGCGAGATGCGTGTAGGAGACCGTGTGCTGTTCTACCACAGTAGCGCCAAGCCACCCGGCGTCGTCGGAGAGGCTCGTGTCGTGCGGGAGGCTTATCCGGACCACTTCGCCCGCAAACCGGACGGCCCGTACTTCGACCCGAAGGCGTCGGCCCACGACCCGCGGTGGTACATGGTCGATGTCGAGTTCGTGCGAAAATTTCCGTCCCCCGTATCGCTGAAGACGCTGAAGAGCGCGGCGGGCCTCGAGAACATGGTGGTCACGCAGCGCAGTCGCCTGTCGGTCCAGCCCGTCATGTCCGACGAGTTTGACATCGTGTGTGAACTCGGTGCAGGAGAGTCCGCATGAGTGAACTCCGGTGGCGATTGGAAGACGTCTATCCGACCCGCGATGCATGGTCCGAGGCGCTCGACGAGATCGGTCGAGCGACCCAGGTCGTGAAAGGTTTTCAGGGACGACTGGCGGAGGGGCCTGAGACGCTCGGCGCCTGCCTCGATGCCTACTACGGAACCGCCAAGTCTCTGTACGCGGCATCCTCCTATGCGTCGATGTGCCACCACGAAGACATGCGAGTAGGCGAAACAGCCGAGATGGAGAGTCGTACTCAGCTCGTGGGAACGCAGCTCTCCCAGGCTTCGAGCTTCATCGATCCCGAAATTCTGTCGATCGGCCGGGAGCGCGTTGAAGAGTGGGTCGATTCCAGCCCGGCGCTTGGGGAATACCGACACGTGCTGGACGACATTCTGCGCCGGCAAGCTCATACGCTCGGCACTGCGGAGGAGGAACTCATCGCCTCCGTCGGCCTCATCGCCGATGCGCCCGAAACGATCTACGGGATGCTGGCCAACGCCGATCTCCCGTGGCCGACCGTCGAGCTCTCCGACGGCTCGGACGTGCGGCTCGACCAGTCGGCGTTCGGGAAGCACCGGGCGTCGGTGAATCGTGACGATCGGCGACTGGTGTTCGACAGCTTCTTCAGCGTCTGGCGGGACTACGCGCGTACGTGCGGGACGACGTTGTTTTCGCAGGTGAAACGTGACGTGTTCTATGCCCGGGTCCGGAAGTATCCCAACTCCCTCGCTCGGGCCCTCGACGGGAACCGCATTCCGGAGGCCGTCTACCACCAGTTGATCTCTCAGGCCCGGGCGCATCTACCGGTGCTGCATCGCTATTTCGAGTTGCGCCGACGTCTTCTGGGAGTCGACGCTCTACAGTATTTCGACATTTATCCGCCGCTCGTGCGATCGGATCGGAGCTACAGCATCGACGAAGCGAAACGGCTCGTACTGGAATCTGTCGAGCCTCTGGGCCGGGAATATGCCGCTGCCATGGCGAAAGGTCTGGCGGATCGCTGGATGGATGTCGAACCGCGGCCGGGGAAGCGTTCCGGGGCCTACATGAACGGCCACGTGTACGATGCGCATCCGTACGTACTGATGAACTACCAGGAGACGTACGACTCCGTTTCGACGCTGGCGCATGAATGGGGACACGCGATGCACTCCTATCTTACCAACCGTGCCCAGACATTTGCCAATGCGGACTATTCGATCTTCACGGCCGAGATTGCCTCCACGTACAACGAAGCCCTGTTGCTGGATCGCGTTCTGTTGGATGCGGAATCGGACGAGGTCAGGTTGTTCTACCTGGGGAGGGAGTTGGAGGGACTACGCGGCACGTTCTTCCGCCAATCGATGTTCGCAGAGTTCGAGTTGAGCATCCACGATGTCGTGGAGCAAGGCGACACTCTGTCTGCGGATCGCTTTACGGGAATGTACGCTGAATTGCTGCGGGCCTATCACGGGCATGACGAGGGCATCGTCACGATCGACGACGACTACACGGTCGAGTGGGCGTACATCCCGCACTTCTACTACAATTTCTATGTTTACCAGTACGCGACGTCCGTCGCCGCGTCGTCCCTGCTCGTCGAGCGCCTGAGGCAGGGCGAGCCCGAGGCCCGCGAACGGTATCTGGCGCTGCTTGCGTCCGGGGGAAGCGAGTACCCGTACGAGCAACTCGTCGAAGCGGGTGTGGATCTGGCGGCGCCGGAACCTTACGAGGCGTTGATGCGGCGAATGACCGGCATCATGGATGAAATCGACGCCATCACCGGCGTCTGACACCGGCTACCGGGAGGCGGTGGCTCCCCGGCGGCAGCGTCTACGGGCCGGCGTTGTCCTGGGGCAACGGATCGAGGAGTTCGGCGGGAATCCCGAAATCGCGCACCTGCCGAGCCCAGAAGGACCACCCCCAGCCGATGAGCACGTTGTCCTGCAGCACGATCGGCGTCAGCTCGTCCTCGGTAACCATGCCGTCGTTGTGGGCAACGCGCGTGTAGTAGAAAAACACTTCCCAGGCAGAGTCGCCCGCGTTGTACAGTTCCCCGCGATGCGGGTTGTAGAGCACCGGCCGATTGCCGCCGATCGGTATGCGCACGGACATCACGCCCATCGTGTCCCGACCGGTCCCAATGGGCCCAGCCGTCTCCGAACCCGTAAGCTGGCGCTGCTCGCCGACCCCCATCACGCCAAGGACTGCCTGTCGGTCCATGCCCAGAACGAGCCGGTCCAGATTGCTTCGATTCGCCTCACGGAAGTTCGCCGCCGACGCACAACCGGCAAGGCCCAGCAGGGCGAGGAGGACAAGATATCGCTTCATGATTTCAACGTACCCCTAAGTCGCAAATTCGGATATCCGGAGACCTTGAACGTGGACGAAACGGGCCCTCGGGAGTAAGCTCGTGGCTGCGTTCACAACGTCCGGGAGATCAGAATCATGACGTTCGTATCGGATCTTTCACCGCATGGCCTGTGGCGGCACTTCGACCATCTGCTGACGATCCCGCGGGGATCGAAGCACGAGGCGGCCGCCCGTGCCTACGTGCTGGGGGCAGCCGCCGGTCGGAGCCTTTCGGCCATCGAAACCGATGGCGGCAACGTTTTGGTCCGCAAGCCGGGGACGGCCGGCCGCGAGACGGCGGTGTCGGTCGTGCTTCAGGCGCACCTGGACATGGTTCAGGAGCAGAACTCCGATACCCACCATGAATTCGCCACGGACCCGATTCGACCGCGCCGCGATGGCGC
>CBDUXS010000142.1:0-3648 GCA_965371255.1 uncultured bacterium | reverse complement strand
TGCTGATGGCGATGTACAACGGCACGAAATCGTTGCAGTTGTACCCGATCGAAAACGAAATTGTCACACGATCATTGTCGGAACTGCAGGAACTCGTCGATCAGGTATTCGAACGGGAAGGCGGTCTCGCCGTCTGGGTCGCCGGAAACTACATGTTCGTCAACGATGTTCAGGTTCGAGTCGATCTGGCGGAGTACGCGGCCCTCGCGGCACTCCGCGAGGCATTCCGTGCCCACGGTATCGGACGCCTCCAGTTCGAGAACAATGTTCGCGTTGACGACTGGGTCGTTTTCCTGACGGAGCTCAGTTCGACTACACGGCCGGGAGTTCAGCCCCTCGAAGCGTTTCGGGCGACGTTGCGTGACGGCGGCGTGTCCCGCATCGAGGTGGGACCGGCGGCCGCCCTGTTCAACGGTAGTGAGGACGTCAACGGGATCGAAGCCGCGCGTCGGACCTATGCGTACTCTGTCAATGCCGCACGCGAGACGATGAACGGTCTCGTGCTCGGGAAGGCGATAGGGACCCGGCGTTCCGAGCGGGCCGTCCTCAGGATCGTGGATCAGGTAATGCAGGATCGAGCGACGATGCTTGGCATGCTCACGATGAGGGACTATGACGACCACTCCCTGATCCATGCCGTCAATGTATCCATCCTGTCGATAGCCCTGGGTGAACAGCTCGGTTTCGGTCGGCAGCAGCTGTTCGAACTCGGCTTCGCGGCGTTGTTCCACGACATCGGCAAGGTGCTGATCCCCACGTCCGTGTTGAACAAGGAGGCGTTACTCAAGGAGGAAGAGTGGCGTTTCGTGAGTCAACACCCTGACTTCGGCCTGCTGATCCTGTTCAACATGGAGGGCCCGGAGGAAACGCTGTATCGGGCCATGCTCGCGACGTACGAGCATCATATGGGCACGAACCTGATGGGGTATCCGCGCGTAATTCGGAGGCGGCGCCAGGGTCTGTTCGCTAGAATCATCGCAATTACGGAATCCTATGACGCAGCGATCTCGAAATTCAGCAAGCAGTTTCGACCCTGTTCACCGGATGAGGCGATGCGTCAGTTGGTCAGCAACGAAGCCAATACTTACGACGAGGTCCTTCTGCGTGCGTTCACGAACATGATGGGGGTTTACCCCGTGGCCACACTCGTCATCCTGGACACGGGCGAGCTGGGGGTCGTCATCGCGCCCAATCCGAATCCGAAGGCCATCTCCCGGCCGATGGTCAGGATCGTGTCGACGCGGGAGGGGCAGCGGATCGGTGACGGTCCGATTCGGGATCTGACCGAAGTCGATCCGGCGACCGACTGCTACGTTCGATCCGTCTCACGGTCGGCTGAGCCGGCGCGTTATGGCATCAAAGTGTTGGATTTCGTCGCTTGATGAAGGACGGAGCCACCCGTACTCCGTTTAGACTCGAACCGCGACCCGGCGCCGTTGTGCGCGGCGACTTGTGGACCCCGTCAACACCCGCCGGGCGACCCGGATGTGCTGTCGTCGTCTGCCACGGGTTCAAGGGATTCAAGGATTGGGGCTTCTTCCCGTTTGCCAGCCGGACTCTGGCCTCAAGACTCGGCTGCCCAGTCGTTGCTTTCAACTTCTCGGGATGCGGAATCGGAGACGATCTCGAGACATTTTCGGAAACCGACGCTTTCGCTCACAACACGTTCAGCCTGGAATGTGCCGACCTGAATGTCGTGCTGGACGGGCTGGGATCGGGGCAACTCGGAGACCTGTCCTGTCCGCCGGCCGAGCGAATTGGCGTGCTCGGTCATAGCCGTGGTGGGGTGGCGACGATTCTCAGCGGGGAACGCCCGGACGTCGTGGCGCTGACGACCTGGGCCGCTATCGCGTCACCCATGCGGTATGCACAGATGTTCGAGGGCCTCGGGCCGGACGAATTCGTGGAAATCATCAACGCGCGCACGGGCCAGGTTCTTCCGCTGTACGCAGATGTCGTCGACGATCTCGTGGCCAACGCCGAGCGGTTTGACCTCGAGGCCAGCCTGCGTCGCAGCCAGGTTCCGCTCCTGGTGATCCACGGGACGAAGGACCCCACGGTGCCGCCCGGCGACGCGGAGCGACTGGCGGCCGCCGCCCCGGGCATCCGCCTGGAATTCATCGATGACGCCGGTCACACGTTTGAAGTCGGTCATCCGTTCGCCGGACCATCCCCGCAGCTAACTGAGGCGCTTGCCCGCACGGGCGAGCATTTCGACCGTCATCTGTTCGATCGCCATCTGACAGCAGATCGCAACTAGACGAAACCCGTTCGTGGCGCCAGATTGGCCTGCGAACCGGAGACGCTCCACGTCTCATTCTCCGCAGCATCAACGGAGCGAAAATACGCATGATATCGCGCCGCTCTGCAGCCACCGCGTTGCCCCTGGCATTCGCTATCGCTGCGACTGCCTGCACCTTCGAAGTTGCGGATGACGAGGGCACGGGGCTCGAGGCCTCCGTCACGGCGATGCTGGAGCGTTCAGCGACTGCCTGGAACGACGGAGATCTGGACGCGTTCATGGCGGACTACGCCAACGCGGCAACCACCTCGTTCATGACCCCGGACGGACCGGTCTATGGACCCGAGGAGATTCGGGCCCGCTACGCATCTGGGTTCGCCGCCGACGCCCACCGCGACAGCCTGCGGTTTGAAGATCTGAACGTGCGGCGGCTTCCGCCGTTGATCGGCCTCGTTACGGGCAAGTACGTCCTGCACGATGACGGGAAGGTCACCTCGACCGGCTGGTTCACACTCGTTCTCCGGCGGGTCGGCGATGGATGGCGAATCGTCCACGACCACTCCTCGGCTTCCCCACTTCCCGACGAAGCAGATGAAGCCGACGAAGCGGATCAAGCGGAGCCAACCGAATGAACCTCGACGGATGTCGTTGTGTGGTCACGGGCGGCAGCACCGGAATCGGGCTCGCCACGGCAAAGCAACTCGCGCGGGCGGGCGGGAAGGTCGCGATCTGCGCGCGAACCGCAGAGACGCTGGAAGCCGCGGCCGGCGAACTACGTGAAATCGGCGGTGAGGTTCTTGAGTTGCGGATAGATATCGGCTGCGAGGAACAAGTCGGTTCGCTGGTTCGGGCCGTGGACGACGCCTGGGGCGGTGCCGATCTCCTGATCAACAATGCCGGGATCGGAATCTTCGGCAGTTTTCTGGATCTCTCCGTGGACGATTACGATCAGGTGTTCGCCGTGAACGTGAGAGGACTGTTCCTGTGCTCTCGCGCGTTTGCCCCCGGGATGGTTGAACGGGGCGGAGGCGTGATCGTCAACGTGGCATCGCTCGCGGGAAAGAACGCGTTTGCCGGAGGAGCGATATATTCAGCATCGAAGCACGCCGTAATGGGGATGTCGAAGTCCATGATGCTGGACCTCAGGCCCCACGGTGTGCGCGTACTGACGGTGTGCCCGGGAACGGTTTACACCCCCTTCTTCGATCGGGTTGATCAGTTCAATCCAGTGGAAGAACGGTCGCTTCAGGCGGAAGAAGTGGCGGAGATGATTCTGCACGTGGTGCGCCTGTCGGACCGCGGTACCGTCAGCGAATTTGAGATCCGTGCGGTGAACCCATGACCTTTGTGGCGGACAACGACATGAACGACGAGGCAGGAATCAACGAAGCCGAGACCGCCGATGC
>CBDUXS010000141.1:0-3658 GCA_965371255.1 uncultured bacterium | reverse complement strand
GACGCGATGCGGACGATCGGTGCGGACGCCGCATGGGACGCGGGGATCACCGGCGCCGGGGTAACTGTCGCGTTCTTCGATTCCGGTGTGGACGTCGACAACGCGATGGTCTCCCGCAGGTGGCGCGGCCGGCGCACCGCGGTCCGATCGTCCTGGTTCGACCCGTTCCGGCGGGCCTCGCAGCCGCAGGATCTGATCGGCCACGGGACGCAGGTAGCCGTGGCGGCGGTCGGAGCCCTCTCGGCGGGTGACACACTGGAATTGTCTGATGGGTCAACGATCGTCGCGACATCGAATATCGACGTCGTGACGGGTACAGCGCCCGAGGCCGAGTGGATCGCCGCGCGGGTGTTCGACAACTTCGGCGGCGGCGTGTTCAGTCGACGGTCCGTGCTCCTGCAGGCATTTCAGTGGGCCATGGATCCGGACGGCAACCCGGCGACGGACGACGCGCCCGATGTGATCAACAACAGCTGGGGCATCCTCCCCACGTCCGGTTTCGACCTTTGCAACGACATCATTTATGGGGCGATCGACGCGGCGGAGGCGTCCGGCATCGCAGTACTGTTCTCGGCGGGCAACACGGGACCAGCGACTGGTTCGGTGTCATTTCCCGCCGCCCGCGATGATCCGGGTGTGCGGAATTTCGCGGTCGGAGCGACGACCGGAACGACGACGATTGCGGTCGCCGATTTCAGCAGCCGAGGGCCGTCGCCCTGCGGCGGGGGCATCAAACCCGAGCTCGTGGCGCCTGGAAGAGTTCCACAGGTGGTGTTCGCCGGATCCGGCCGTGCGCGGCTGACCGGATTCACGGTTTCGGGCACGTCTTTCTCGGTAGCCGAGGCTTCGGGCGCCGTCGCACTGATTCGGCAGGTTCTGCCGGCGGCCGGACCCGAGCAAGCCAAACGATTCCTGACCGACAATGCCGTGGACATCGAATTCCCCGGGCCGGACAACGATGCCGGATTTGGTCTTCTCGACGTACCCGCGGCGCTCACCGGAGCCGGTGCGCCGGTCCCCTCGAGTTTCCTCCAGGTGGCGAATGTCTCAGCTGATGAGGCCGGTCTTACCGTGCGGCTCCGGAACCGGGGAACGCTCGGGTGGACCGGCGGCCGGATTCGTCTGGAGACCGAGAACCGCTCCTTGGCCGAAGGCGAACTGCCGGCCATACCGGCCGGAGGGACAGTGGCGGCGCAATTGGCCTGGCCGAATGGAGTCCCGCCGGGCGGATTGCCGCTGAGGGTGATCGTCACGGACGTCGGCGGTGCGGTGGCGCTGTCGAGACTCGTGTTTGTCGGACCGCCGGACCTGTTCGGTGGTTTCGTGTTGACAGCCGGGCAGCTCTCGGCGGGTGCCAACGACTTTGGCCGTCTGGGTCGGATAGCAGCGCTCAGCGGCTTCGTCTGGCAGGGAAATGAATTGTTGCCGGCCGCGGGACTCGCGGTGGCGGCCGGCTCCATCGTATCGGACGGCATGTACGCCACGACCCTGGGCAGGTTTGACCTCAAGCAATTCGCTCCGGCGGCAGAGACGGATTGGGCGCCCAGTCGTTCCGGGACAGACGTACAGGCAACCAGCGCCGTCACCAGGTTCGACGACTTCGAAGCTCTCGTGCCGGCTGGTTTGGAGGTCGCGGCGAATTATGAGGCGACCGAGTCAGCAGGTGTCGGCGCACTCGGCGTGTTCCTGACGATCACGAATCGCAGCGGACAGAGGATTCCGGACCTGGCCGCCGGGCTGCTGGCCGACTGGGATCTGGCCGGCGGGGAACGGGTTCGCTGGTCTCCGGAGTTGGGGGCACTGATCGGCGAGTCAGTTTCAGGCACCGGACCCATCACGGTCCTCGCCGGCGACACGATTGTCGTAGCTCATGAAGAACTCCCACTGGGAACGCCCGGTGCAGGAGGATTCTACATCGCAGGCAGCGGTGTTCTGGCTGACTCGTTGACGGATCCCGTGAAGCTGAGCCTGCTGCGCGGAGTACCGGCTTCTTCGCTTCCCGGATCGGGAACGGCTACGGACAATGCGGCGCTGCTCGGGCTTGGCCCGTTCGACGTCCTGGCCGGAGGAACCGTGTCGGTAAGGTACTGGCTTCTCGCGGCTCCCGACGAGGCGGCCGCAGCGGCCCGGCTGACGGAACTTCGGGAACAGGCAGCTCCGCCTCCCCCGGGTGGCGACGGTGGAAAGTTCGCCGTCCAGCCGCCGTTCCCGAATCCGCTCATGGCAGGGCAGGGCGTGATGCGCTTCCCATTTACCCTGGCGGATGCGGATGCCGAGCGCGGCGGCGACCTCGTCCTGGAGATCTACGACCTGGCCGGGAGACGGCTGGTACGTGATCGTCGGACGCTGGCCCCGGGAGGTGTGTTGCCGCAATTCACATGGGACGGTCGACTGGACGGCGGCCGCGACGTGGCGGCCGGCGTCTACCTGTATGTCATTCGCCTTGGGGATCGGGCGGCGTCGGGTCGTCTGGTCATTCTGCGCTAGCCGGCGGTCGTTGGTTCGTCCGGATCGACCGCGAGCCGATTTACGAGCAGCGCGTCCGGTTCGACGAACATCGTCTGCGTTCGTTGCGTGGTCACCGTGCCCGGTCCGGCTTTGCGGGGTTTCCTCACGTACTTCCGGCGGGTCCAGGAAACCGGTACCAGGCGACTACCCCGTGCCTGGCTCAATACCGCCGCCACCACAGCCGCCTCGGTGATGTCACGGAGAGGCGGGTTCTGATCACGCCGGGTCCAGCGCAAGACGACATGAGATCCCGGGGCCTCCCGTACGTGCATCCAGATGTCTTCGGGTGATGAGTGTCGAAAGGTCAGGGCATCGTTGTCACGGGCCGTCCGTCCGGCCCTGATCTCCAGGCCGCCTGTCGTCCGATAGACGCGATACGGCAGACGGTCGCTCGCCGGCGACCGTCCGGCAGATTCGCGAGGCCGGCTCATCGCTCGCAACCCGGCCAGGGCCCGGAGGTCGGGACTCGGCCCGGATTCCCTGAGGTTCGCCAGCGCCTGCTCCAGTTCCTCGACCATCGTATTCGCGCGAGCGACCCTGGGAGGCAGCTCTCGTGCGGCGCGGCTCAGGCGCCGGGCGCGCCCGTAATACGCTTCAGCGTTTCCCACGGCGTTGAGCGTCGGGTCGAGTCGGATGGTGACGGGGTTTCCCGCAAAATCCGTGAGCTGAACTTCGGCGGCGCCGGCCGGCACCGATGCCTTGTGAGCCAGGAGCAGGTGGCCCTGCTCGCGAAGCCCGGGAGCCTCCGCACCGGCGGCGAGTTGCTTTTCCAACGCGCGAAGCTTGCGCAGTGCTCGCTGGTGTCGAGAATCGAGAGCTTCCCGCAACTCGGACGTCTCCGGGTCCTCACCAGCCGCCTCGACGGCGGAGTGCAAGTCCCGGTCTCGCTCACTGCAGAGGGCGAATGCGTCGAGCAGAGATCCTACCTGCTCCGCGTCGGGGCGGTCCAGGGAACTCGGGTACGGCTGCCAGCCGGCCGGCGTCGGAAGCAACCATGCTCCGGGCGGATCTGCGAAGATGGCCGTCCGGAGCCGTTCGTAGCGTTCGTGTGACTCGACGACGTTCACGCCCGGTCCTTCGGTGAATACAAACGATTCGTTAATGCCGCTTATGTACGCGATCTGCCTGGCGACGTTCGTCACGGGCTGCG
>CBDUXS010000140.1:0-3689 GCA_965371255.1 uncultured bacterium | reverse complement strand
ATCGACGGTCGGGAGGCCGGCGAGTACTCAGCGATCCTGTACGACAGGCGGCGTCTCATGCCGCTGGACTCAGGCACGTTCTGGCTTTCCGACACGCCGACGGTCGTCGGCTCGACGAGCTGGGGCAACACGATCACGCGCATCGTGACATGGGCCCGGTTTCAGGATCTCATCGCGGGCAAGACCTTCTACGTACTCAACACTCACTGGGACCACGAGTCGCAACCGTCTCGCGAGCACAGCGCCGGTTTGCTTCTGGAGCGAGTTCTGGCGCGCAAGTTTGCCGACCCGGTACTCGTGATGGGCGACTTCAATGCTGGCGAAGACAACGCCGCCTTTCGTCATCTGATCGCCGTGGATTCCGCGAGTGCGGACACAACCGCTTATCTCTCTGAGACGTTTCGGACGCTGCACCCCGACTCCACGAACGTCGGCACGTTCAACGGATTCACCGGTGAGAGCACCGGAGACAAGATCGACGCGATCCTCGTGTCGCCGGGCTGGAAGGTGCTGGAAGCCGGTATCGTGCGCGTCAACGATGACGGCCGCTATCCGTCGGATCACTTCCCCGTGACGGCCGTGGCGCGGGCGCTGGGTGGCGAGGTAAACCGCCCGGTCGACAGCATGGACGCGGAGGATGCCAGGGCGCATTTCGGAGATGAAATTACCGCATGCGGTTATGTGTCGAGCGCCTACGCCCTGACATCGGGGCGATGGTCCATATTTCTCGGCCTCGGAAATTCCTATCCGCAACGGGGGCTCACCGTCATGATCCGCGGCTTGAACCGCGCGAAGTTCATTCGACATCCGGAGTGGGTGCTGCGCAGCCGAAACATTTGCGTCACCGGTAATGTCGAAACCTACCGCGGCACGCCACTGATCATCGTGTACGAGCCCGAAGATCTGTGGGTCGTGAACTAATTGACGGGGTGCTAGGCGCCCTGCCTTGTGAGCGTTTGCGACAATCGTTCACCCACCCCGAGAACCGTGAGACCAACGACTTGGCCGGAGGATTCGTCATAGCGCACCACGAGGCCTTCGCCCAGATCGACTCCGATCGCCTGCCGCGGGGTACCAGCCGAGAGATAGAGCACATCCGCCTCGGCATCGTACTTCCAGTCGAACGTACCGCGCTCGTCGAATGGTTTCAGCGGTTCCATAGGACCCTCCTTGCCGCACTAAGCCGCCGCGTAAGATACGCTGTTATCACAAATCCATCCGATTCGTCCACCTCGCGATACACTGCAACGACAAATCCGTGCGCGAAAGACTCCTGACCGTAGTATCGACTGGCAAGCAACACACCGAAATCGCCCTCCTGGATCAGGTCGGGCGCAGAGATCGTATCAAGTACCCTCACCCGCTGCCAGCGCATCTCCGGATGATAGTAGACGATGTGCCCCCACCGCTCATCCGTGAGCCGAATCGGAATCCCGCTTCGAGCGGTGGCGACCTCCATGTGCGGAGGGTCGTCTGGAGAGTCATCGCCGACTCAAATCGAGCAGAATTGCGTCCGGTTGTGCCGTTCAGTCCCCCACTCGCCTACCTCAATGCATTCGTCGCCAGATAATCCCGCGTAATCGCCAGCGAATACTCTGGATCCAGGTATCCCAGCTTTTCCAGGTAATCGTCGACCGCCCCGGTTAACACGTAGCTGTAGTGCACCGGAATCGCGTCGGGTTCGCTCTCGTTCACATACCTGATCAGCGAGCTCGTGCAGTTGTTCGTCGCCGTGTTGTACCAGCGGGGCGTAGCAGCCAGTTCTCCCGTTTCGCTTGCCAGCTTGACGAACACGCGCGACCGAACATCCTCAGGGATATCCAATCGATAGCGCGTCAGTGGATAATCGAGCAGTTGGACCCGGCGCGTCACCAGGTCCGCTTCCGTCGCCCAGATGTGCGTGACCTCGAATGCTCGAAGCATGCCTCCGATCAGCGAATATTTCTCGCCGGATTCGCGCCGCGTCTCGACCGACACGCCGAGGAACCGCGCGGGTCCGTAGCTCTCGACGAATTCGAACACCAGGAACGTATGGGCGATCAACCCGGCGTCATCGAGTTGCTGTTCGTACATCCAGAGGTCAGCGATGTCCTGCGGATCGAAGGATGCATCGAAGTATTCCTTCGACACGACGGAATCCTGCATGTAGTGCCAGTCGCGGATGTTGGTGAGGCGAACGGATCCGTCGCTCGGCAACTCCACTCCGGCCAGGACCCGGACGTCTTCATCCCAGACCCGGTTCAACGATGGCTCGCGCATCGAGACCACGACGATCGTGGCAATTGCGCCGAGGAGCAGAAACAGGGCAGCTAGCTTGAGGATCTTTCGCATGTAGGAGACGGGCGTTTGCGGAGCCTGGCCGTGTGGCAGCCGCTCAGCCGTGTAGCCCCGCTCAGCCGTGTAGCCCCGCCAGCGCCGCGAAATCGCTTCCCGCCGGATGCTGGAAGATGCTGAGGCCGAATTCAGGCGCGATCGCGAAGAAGTGGTCGAACAGGTCGGCCTGAAGATCCTCGTATGCCACCCACTCCGTGTTCTTCGCGAAGCAGTAGATCTCTAGCGGAATCCCATCAGAGCCGGGACGTAGCTGCCGCACGAGGAGCGTCATGTCCTGGTGTATGCCGGGATGCGCGCGCAGGTACGCCAGAATGTAGGCGCGGAACGTGCCCACGTTCGTCAGGCCGCGGTGGGTCGGCTCGAGGTCGTCGGGCCGGTCAGGCCGCATGCCTCTGTAGTCCGCGATCTGCTGCTGTTTGTCTGCCATGTAGTCGGCGAGCAGCTCGAGCTGGCCTATCTTCTCCGACTCTTCCGCGGTGAGAAATCGAATCGAGTTCACGTCCAAGTGCAGAGCCCGCTTGATCCGCCGACCGCCGGATTCCGACATGCCGCGCCAGTTCCGAAAGCTCTCCTCGACGAGCTTGTAGGTGGGGATCGTCGTGATCGTCTTATCCCAGTTCTGCACCTTGACTGTGTGGAGGGCGATGTCCAGCACGTCGCCGTCCGCTCCGAACTGCGGCATCTCGATCCAGTCGCCAACCCGCACCATGTCGTTGGTGGCGATCTGGACGCTCGCCACGAGCGAAAGGATCGTCGTCCGGAACACGAGCATCAGGACGGCCATCAGCGCGCCGAGTCCCGACAGGAAGAACACGGGCGAGCGGCCCATCAGGAGCGACAGCACCGTGATGCCGGCGGCAAACCACACGATGATCGAGACGATCTGCAAGTAACCCTTGATCGGGCGGCTGCGGGCGTGTTCGTACTCCGCCGTGTAGATCGCGTTGACGGCGGTCAGGAATGAGTTCGCCGCTACCAGCATCATGATCGTCAGCACGGCGAGGGCGATTCGCTGGATGAAGTTCTCGAGCCCGGGAATCACGTCCGGGACCAGGTAGATCCCGAAGTAGATGACCAGCACGGGAGCCGCGGACGCCAAGTGCCGGAAGACGTGGTGGTCGGCGAGCGTGTCATCCCAGGTTGCCGTCGTCCGCTCCGTGATTCGGTGGACGATTCGCAGCAGGACTTTGCGCGCTACGACCTGCGCGATCCACGCGACGACTATGAGGCCCGCGAACCACGCGGCGCTCATCAGCGTGGGTGGCGACTCGATGATCCGCTGAAGGAGACCGGCGGAAGCCGAGGTGGCGTCAGGTGTGGCCTGGCTGAATGCGAAGATTGTGTTGGCTGGCATA
>CBDUXS010000139.1:0-3785 GCA_965371255.1 uncultured bacterium | reverse complement strand
TCACGATCTTGCGGCCGCCGCGCTGGTTTGCGAAGGTCACGTAGCCGTCATTCAGCGCAAACAGCGTATCGTCCCTGCCGCGCCCGACATTCCGGCCCGGGTGGATCCGCGTGCCACGCTGGCGGATGATGATGTTGCCGGCCCTCACGAATTCACCCCCGTAGCGCTTCACCCCCAGGTATTGGGGGTTACTGTCGCGACCGTTGCGGCTGGAGCCTACGCCCTTCTTATGCGCCATGCCTCACGCTCCTTCCTGCGCCTTGATCGCGGCTGCGACATCACTCTTCAGAATCCGGCCTTCCTTGCCCGAACCATCGATCGTCGACAGATCGATGCCGGCTTCCTCCGCGAGTTGTACGGCCGTCGGGGTGGCATCGATCCCGGCTTCTTCCGACACCGGCTTAGCCTCGACCTCAACAGGTGCTGCCGCTGTCTCAGGTGCGGCCTCAGCCTCAGGTGCGGTCTCGACCGTGGGTGCGGCCTCAGCCTCGGGTGCGGCCTCAGCCTCGGGTGCGGCCTTCCGCTTCGATGACTTGCCGCTGCCGATCTCGATGTCGACGATCCGGACTTCGGTGAAGCCCTGCCGGTGGCCCTGCTTGCGCCTGTATCCCTTCCGGCGCTTCATCTTGTAGACGATGATCTTGTCACCCCTGCCGTGGCGGAGCACCTCGACCGCTACCGAAGCGCCGTCAAGCGCCGGCCGCCCGACGAGCACATCCTGTCCTTCGCCGGCCTGCGCAAGCAGTACAGTGTCAAACGTCACCCGGTCTCCGGGCTCGGCAGCCAGGCTCGGGATCCGGAGCTTCAAGTCCGGTACCGCCCGAAACTGTTTGCCTTTCGCCTCAAATATGGCGTACATCTGCGTATTATCTCGGTTCAAGGGCCAACTTTATCAGAGCCTTTAAGAATAATTAGAGCAACTCTGCCTGTCAATCAGTGCACTGCGTACTTCGCCGTAACATCCGTATCCGCCGGCGCCGCCAGCAGACGGTACTCGTCCCTTCCCATGATCGGGTCGTCCCGAACGTCGAGCGAGAGCCCTACCGTCTGACTCAGCTGCTTGAGAAACTCGGGTTCCGATTCGAGCAGGTAGAGCGCCACGCCCGGGTGAACACGGATGGTCAGGGCCCGTATCTCTCCTTCCGAGCGCGCCCGCAGTATCGAGCGTTCGATTCTGCGCACCACGGTATCCGGGCTCAGGACACGTCCCGTCCCATCACAACTCTCGCAGGGCCGGGTCATCATCTGTATGAGGCTCGGCCGAACACGCTGGCGGCTCATCTGCAGCAGCCCGAGGTCTGAAATCTCGAATAGTTTCGTCCGGGCCCGGTCGCGTCCTACATGACCGCGCATCTCCTGGAGGACCGTTGCCCGGTCGCCCCTGTCATCCATGTCGATGAAGTCGCAGACAATGATGCCACCGATGTCCCGCAAGCGCAGTTGCCGGGCGATTTCTGCAGCCGCTTCCATATTCGTCCTGAGGATCGTCTTTGCCGGGTCCTTCCGACCCGTGTATCTGCCCGTATTCACGTCGATGGCGACGAGAGCCTCCGTGTGCTCGATCACGATGTGTCCGCCCGATTTGAGCTCGACCCGCCTCCGAAACGCCGCTTGAATCTCGTCCTCGATGCCGAACGCCTCAAAAATCGGCCGATCTTCGTCGAACGTCTTCACCCGGTCGAGCAACTCGGGACTTACCCGGCCCAGGTACGACTTTGCCTGGTGGGCAAGCTCCTTCGAGCTGACCGTGAGGAGGTCGACGGTACCGCTGAACAGATCGCGGATCAGACCCGAGGTCAGTTCGGCTTCTTGATGCACGACGGAAGGAGCTTTTGAGCTCTTCGCCCGACGCTGGATCTTGTCCCAGGTCTTGCGGAGGCTGGACAATTCGTCTTTCAGCGCCTTCTTCGTCAACTCTTCGCCGACCGTACGGACGATCAGGCCACCGCTCTTCTTGCCGAGGGCCTCTCGCGCCAGCACACGGAGCCGGGCACGCTCCTCACGGTCGCCGATCTTGCGGCTCACACCCACGTTGGATCCATCGGGAATGTATACGATGAATCGGCCCGGCATCGAGATCTGACTCGTCACACGAGGCCCTTTTGTGCCGATGGGCTCCTTGGTGACCTGCACGAGCAGTTCCTGCCCTCGTTCGAGCTGGTCCTGGATGGGAGGGTACTTGCGGTGGCGGCGGTTGTTGTGCGCACCGTTCCCGTTGCTGCTGTCGTCGCCGTCGTCCTCGTCGTCCTCCTCCTGGAGATCCGACACGTGGAGAAACGCCGCCTTCTCGGTACCGATCTCCACGAACGCCGCCTGGATACCCGGCAGGACCGCTTCGACGCGTCCCAGATAGATATCCCCGACCATTCTCCGCTCGTCGTCGCGTTCGTGCATCAGCTCGACGAGCCGTGCATCTTCTACGATTGCGACCCGGGTTTCGGCCCCGGCCGCATCGATCACTATTTCCCGTCGCATCGTGGTCCTCTCTCCGGCTCACACAGTGGTGGACCGAAGGTTTCTGTCGCGTTGCTGGCAGCTGGGACGTCGCCGGTGCGGCGCCTCAGCTATCCAGGCTCTTGAGGAGCTCCCGGGCGATCACAATTCGCTGGATCTCGCTGGTGCCCTCGCCAATTTCGGTAATCTTCGCATCGCGCATCATGCGCTCGACGGCGTACTCTCGTGAGTAGCCGTAGCCGCCGTGCAACTGGACGGCGTCGATTGCAACGTCCATGGCCGTCTCAGACGCGAACAGCTTTGCCATGGACGCTTCCTTCTTGTGCGGTCGATCATTCGTTCGCAACCAGGCCGCATGGTACGTCATCAGCCGCGATGCGTGGATGCGCGTCGCCATATCAGCCAGCTTGAACTGAATCCCCTGGAACTGGTTAATCCGCTGACCGAATTGTTCACGCTCGTTTGTATAGCGCAGCGCCAGTTCAAACGCACCCTGAGCGATTCCGAGCGCATGGGCGGCAATCCCGATCCGACCCCCATCGAGTGTGTCCAGGAATACGCGGAAGCCTTCGTCCTCGCTGCCCAGCAGGTTCTCCATCGGCACTTCGACGTTTTCAAGAATCAGTTCGCGTGTGTCAGAAGCGTTCCAACCGAGCTTTCTCAGCTTCTGGCCCGCCTGCAACCCGGGCATCGGCTCGAGTTCGGCGCTGTGGCCGAATCCCAGCCCCACCGCCCGTTCCAGATCGCACGTCTCCTTCGTCATGATGAAAGCGCTGATGCCCTTGTTCCCCTTGCCAGGCGACGTCACCGCGGCAACGACGAATACCTCGCCCACGCCGGCATGCGTGATCCACGTCTTCTGACCGTCGAGAACGTACTTCGCGCCCTTCTTGACCGCCGTCGTCAGCATGCCGCTGGCGTCCGACCCGGATCCTGGCTCGGTGAGCCCGAACCCACCCAGCACCTGGCCGCTGGCCAACGGCGTCAGGTAACGGGCCTTCTGTTCCTCCGTGCCCCAACCAAAAATGGGATACGCCGCCAACGAGGTGTGGGCCCCGATCATGATCGAATGACTGGCATCGATGCGGGCGAGTTCTTCGACGACGATGACCGCTGCCAGGAGGTCCATGTCTGCCCCTCCGTAGCGCTCCGGCCACGGAATCCCGAACAGGCCGAGCTCGGACATCTTTGCGCCCGACTCCCATGGAAACTCTTCCGACTCGTCATACGCTGCAGCGATGGGTGCGATCTCGCTTTCCGCGAACTCGCGAACCATCTCACGGAGCATACGATGATGATCTTCCAAATACAGGTCGAAACCCGTCATGTGC
>CBDUXS010000138.1:0-3785 GCA_965371255.1 uncultured bacterium | reverse complement strand
CGGCTATGCGTACCTGAGCTATTGGGACGACGGACTCGTGATTCTCGACGTCGGAGCGGGTACGCACGGCGGCACGCCGACTTCACCGGCCTTCGTGAGTCGCATTTCGTATCCCGAGGGTAATACGCACACCGCCTTCCGATACGGTCGGTATGTGTTTGTGGGCGACGAGATCTTCCCCCCCGACTGGGACGCTGGAGAACCGATCGAGACACGTGGCTACATCCATGTCATCGACGTCGAGAACATCGACAAGCCGGTGGACGTGGCCCGGTATGAGGTTCCCGAGGCCGGCGCCCACAACATCTGGGTGGACGATGACAAACTTTATGTCGGCTATTATCAGGCGGGACTTCGAGTCGTCGACATTTCCGGCGAACTTCGGGGAAACCTTTACAGGCAGGGCCGCGAGCTGGCGGTGCTCAAGACGACCGATGAGAATTCGATCGTGCCCAACTGGGGCATGACCTGGGGCGCTCAACTGCACAAGGGCAGTATCTTTACATCGGATCTCAACTCGGGCTTGTGGATTGCTCGACTGCAAGAAGGTCCGCTCGTGCCGTAGCCTGACCGGGGAATCCTTCGATGCCTTCATGGTGTCTAATGAAGCGTGTGGAGGTGGTGGGGATGGGGTGCCTGCCCGGGTCGAGATTTCAATACTGTTGCCGCGATATCAAAATGGGTGAGTTGTTCAAAACGCTGAGCGAAAAACACCTGGTGCGAACCGCTGCGGTATATCTGGGCGGTGCGTGGCTGCTGTTGGAAGCGACCGGGTTCTTCGTGGACAACTACGATCTGTCGCGTCGCCTGATCGACGTCGTCGTGCTGCTGTTGGTGCTCGGTTTTCCCGCCGCCTTGATCATATCCTGGTTCCACGGTGAGAAGGGCCATCAGAATGTGGCACGGTCCGAGGCCTCTCTTCTCCTGACCCTGGTCGTTCTGGCCGGCATCGGCACGTACCGGATCAGTACGGGTGTGGAGGTTTCCGCGACGGGTGCGGGCGGGACGAGCGCGCCGACCGGTGCGGCGACATTCGCGGCGAACGACCTCGGCGAACGATCGATCGCCGTCCTGCCGTTTACCAACAGCACGGGCCAGGACAGCCTGGACTGGATCGGCCCCGGCGTCTCAGACATGCTGACGACGAATCTGGCCAGCAATGGTGACCTGCGGGTCGTGAGTCCGCAGCGACTATTCGAGCTCCTCCGAAACGCAGGCCAACGGGAGACCGACCACATTCCAAACGACCTGGCCATGTCGATCGCGGGCGAGTCGGGTGCCCGCCGCATGGTGCGGGGTTCTGTGTTGGGCACGCTGGACGATCTCGTGCTCGACGTCCAGCTGATCGACCTGTCCGACGGCACGGTGATCGCCGGCGAGCGTGTTCGTGGCACCGATGTGTTTGAGATGGCCGATACGCTGGCCGCCCGGCTCGTCTCAAGGCTCACCGTTGGAGGGGACGAGGTGACGCGGGTCGCCGGAATGCCGCCGCTGGAACGGCCGCCGATCGCCCTCTCGGGCGGTGCCAATCGACTGCGGGAATACCAGGCCGAGATGCGTTCGGCGTGGCGGGAATCGGGCGTTGCCGGCCGGTATCGGGTGGTCGAATTACTTGAGGACTGGCCGGGCCGCGAAGGTGAGGTTCGCCTGGCGCTCGAGGAGATCGTCGGTGTAAACCCCGATGATAGCGAGGCGCTGCTTCATCTCGTCGGCATCGCCGGCAAGATGGGTGACGAAGTGGCTGTCGATTCGCTCATCCCGCGATTCCTGGCAGTCGAGACCGATTCGGTGGTGGCGCTGATGGGCCTGGGCCGGACGTATGAGCGATCAGGCCAGATAGCTCAGGCGCGAGCCCAGTACGTAACACTGCTCGAGCGCGGTCTCGGAGCTACCGCACCACTGGAACGCCTTGTACGCACATACCTGCGTGAAGGCAGACCCGGAGATGCGCGGGCGGAAGTCGCTCGGCTGACGGCCGGCCATCCGGCCCTCGATGCCCATGCCCGGCTGTTGACGGCTGATACCTATGCCTGGGAAGGAGACTTCGACGTGGCGCTCACGGGCTATGCCGATGCTGAAGGTCTCGCTGAAGCCACGGGCTCGCATCAGACCCGCGCAATCGCCATCGAAGCCACACTGGCCGTCCAGTGGGTACTGAACCCGGATGACGGCGCGTCGCGCATCAATCGGTTGATGTGGACCCTGCTCGAAATGGGCCGGCACGGGCAGGCCCGGGACCTGATCGAGTCCGCCGAACGGCTGTACGTTCGAGACTCCGATCGTCTGCCACCCGTGGACGTGCATGTACTCCAGTACGCCCGGGGAAGGTTACACGAACTCCAGGCCGCCGACGCCGGGGCCGTGCGCGCCTACGAGTTGCTGTTGTCTGACTGGGGAACCGTGATTGGTCGGCTGCCGATCCTGGCCGATGCTCCCCAACGACTTGCCGCGCTGAGGGGCTCCTGATGGCCGGTCGGTCAAAGCAGTCCGGAAACGGTCGCGACGCCTACGGGATCGTCCGCAGCGAACGCACGGATGACGCTCCCGCCTGGCTGATCCAGCGGGCATCCCGCACGCTTCGCGTTCTATTCCTGCGCTTGATGGAGTCACGGGCATCGGGCATCACACCGGAAATGTGGCTCGTTCTGACACGCCTGTATGCCCGAGATGGCCAGTACCAGACTCAGATCGCCGACGGAACTTTCCGTGACCGTCCCAACACGTCCCGCATCCTGTCCGGGCTCGAGGCACGTGGGTACGTGCGCAGAGAGAAGGACGACGAAGACATGCGGCGCGTGCGGATCTATCTCACGGACAGAGGTAAACACTTCGTGGAAGACATCGCTCCCGTCGCCGCCCGAACGAGGGACACCCTGTACGAGGGGCTGAGCGACGACGAACTACGAGTGCTGCGCAGAGTTCTGCGGAGGATCGAACGCAACGCGCTCGGCGTGCTGGAGGCCGAAGCTCAGCATGTGTCTGTCGAGGGCAGGGAATAACGAAGAGGCCACCCCGAAAGGTGGCCTCTCCGTTGTGATTACTGCAGCCTCTGCACAGGTCCGGCTCAAGTACGACGGAGCGTGATCGCTCCGTTCACGGTCGAAAGCTCCAGGTCGTGGCCGCCGTTTCCGATCCGGCCATTCATCCGCCGGTTGGAGAACCGCCCCTGAATGGTGAGCGGGAAGTCGGATTCCAATCCGCCGTTCACCGTCGAAGCCCTGACATCTGCATTGGCCCCCGCCGGCAGTTCGACCGTCACGCTGCCGTTGACGGTTTCGAATGACAGGTCACTCTTCAGGTCTTCACCCATACGAGCCATGATCGATCCGTTGACCGTCGATGCCTCGACGTTGCCATCGGACTCCACGCGCACGTCGCCGTTGACCGTGCTCGCCTGCACGTCGCCGTCCACACGCTTCACATCCACCTCGCCGTTCACGGTTCCCAGGACCAGGTTCACACCAGCCGGTACCTCGACGCGGAATTCGACCGACGTGTCGTTGTCGTGATTGCTCGAGTGGTTATTTCCCGGGCTGCAGCGGTTCGCACGCTTGCCGGGCTTATTCGGATAGACTGCGCAGATCAGCACGCCGCCGGCGTGCTCGACGACCTCGATCGTCACGTCGTCCGCGTCACCCTTCCGACCCTGTTTTTTCGTGGCCGTCACGTGGACCTGGCTGCCTGACGAGGCCACCGCCTCGATCGCGCCGTTAATGCCACGAATCTCCACTTCGTCGCCACGGTCCACCGAGCCGCGCCAATCGAAATCCTGCGCAATTGCAGGG
>CBDUXS010000137.1:0-3801 GCA_965371255.1 uncultured bacterium | reverse complement strand
CGAACGTCTGGCCGATCTGGCTGACCGGATGTCAGCGCTCCTCGACGAAGCGACCGTGCTCCGTTCCGACGGCAATCTGGTCGGAGCCGGCGAACGATTGATTCTGGCGCTCGGCATGGCGGACCGCATGCGGCACCGCCATCAGGACGCGCGACAGCACCCACAAGCGCACGCCGAGGCTGCAGTGGCGGCGGCTACGATCATCTTCGAGCACGTAGTCGAAGAAATCGGGCCGGGACCGGGCGACAGGGTTGCTCATGCGCTGATGCACGCGGGAGAACTGATTCGACGGGCGAACGTCGCCCTGGAGAACCAGGCGTACCGGCGGGCGATCGTGCTCTCGAGACGATCGGTCGGATGGTCGTTCCGGGCGCTGCGTCTATCGCTGCTCTAACGGAAACGGTTCGCCGAACCTAAGTGATCGGTAGCTCGGCCTCGAGAAGAGCTCGAGCTACCGTCACGTTCGGCGCAGTGGCCAGGTCAATGCGCCGGGGTTGATCGACCGGCTTCCACGCTTCGTCCCACCGCACGACGACCTCGGGTCGCAGGATGTTCTCCGGGTTGGTGCCGACGACCTGACCGATCTCCCCGGTACTCAGTTGTACATAACTGTCCAATGGAAACGCGGAGATCTCGTTGACAAGCGCCGCTACCATTCCGGGCTCGAAGTACTCTCCCTTCATCTCGCTCACCTGCTCCAGCGCTTCGAGCGCTGTGTACGGCGACCGGTAGGAGCGTGGATGGGAAAGGGCCTCGAATACGTCAGACAGGCCAATGATCTGCGCAAGGGGATCGATGGCCGATGACGCGATGCCGGATGGATAGCCCTGTCCATGCATTCGCTCATGCTCGTGCAGAATGATCGTCGGAAGCCAGCTGTATCGCGACTCGACTCCGTCCAAGAGTTGTGCGCCGATGACGGGGTGCGTTCGCAAGTGCTCCAACTCTTCCTCGGACAACCGCCCGGGCTTGTGCAGCAGGGCATCGGGCAGCCGAGCCATTCCGATGTCATGAATGATTCCCGCCATGATCACACGGATGACGTCTTCAACTCCTACAGCCAATCCGAGCGCGATCTTGCCGGCGATAATCGCCACGTTCGCCGAATGACTCGCCAGATCGAACTCCGCGTGCGGTTCCAGTGACTGGTTGACGAGGCCATTATGCCGGAGGAGTTGAGAATGCATGCGCTCCGCGAGCAGACGAAGTGCTCCGAGATCCGGCATCCGGCCGTCGTGGGCATGTGCGAGCGCGGTAGCCGCCGCCGCAATGACCTCACCGTAGAGTACACTGGCGGAAGGTCCCCCGGGCGAACGAGCCCGGACCGTACCCGAGATATCGAGATTATCGACCAGGCCTCGGCAAGCAGCAGCGAGTGCATCACCGGACACGGGCCAGCTCAGCCAGGTGGCATGGTCCGGAAGTTCGGTGCCTGGCTCGACCACGACGAGCGCCGGGAATTCGGGTCCGAGTCCCAGCACCCTGCGAAGCCCGGCCAGTCCGTCGGTCGGGAGTGCGCGGGCGGCTGCGACGAGCAGATCGGTTCGACCAACACCGCCGGGCGCGCTCCCCGGATCCTGGATCACGTCGACAGCAAGGTGTGCCTCGGTGAGCAGAACCCCGATCTGTGTTTCGCCGTCACCCGGTTCGACGACGGTTACGGACGGCATTCGGTCGGCAGTTTGGCGTTGTCCGGTCATCCGGCTCTTCCTGTCGGAGATCGATGGTCGATCGGCCACAGAATCCAACCTAGCATGAAAGTCGAGGACTGGACCAGACGCAGGGGTAGTCGCGTTCGCGTGGCCGAGGTATCAGTTTCCGAGCATGGCACGAAACTGGATCGTTCTTGGTTGCATTCTGGCTGGTCTGGGCGTTGCGGCCGGGGCGTTCGGCGCGCACGCGCTCGAAAACACGATGTCGCCCGACCTTCTCGTGGTTTACGAGACCGCGGCCCGCTATCAGTTGATCCATGCCCTCGCTCTGTTGTTCGTCGGGCTCGCCACCGAGCTATGGCCGGATCGCCGATGGGACGTCGCCGGCTTCCTGTTCACGGCCGGCATCGTCGTGTTTGCGGGTTCGTTGTACGTTCTGGCCCTGTCAGGGTCGCGCTGGCTTGGAGCCATCACTCCGTTTGGAGGAGTATGCCTCCTTGCGGGCTGGCTGGTAACCGCCCTGGCTGGCGGTCGCGCGGTCGGGCAACAGAAAACCACGCGGGTCAGAGGCGGGGCGGAGTAACGCCGGTCTGTCCCTGATATTTTCCCTTCTTGTCGGCATAACTCGTCTCGCACGCCTCATCCGACTCGAAGAACAGCACCTGAGCGATCCCCTCGTTGGCGTAGATCCGGGCGGGCAACGGAGTGGTATTGCTGATCTCCAGCGTGACGTGACCCTCCCACTCGGGCTCGAACGGCGTCACGTTTGTAATGATGCCGCATCGGGCGTACGTCGACTTGCCTACACACAGCGTCAGTACTTGACGAGGAATTCGGAAGTATTCGACACTTCTGGCGAGCACGAACGAATTCGGTGGGACGATGCAGACTTCTCCCTGGAATTCAACGAAGGACCGCTGATCGAAATCCTTCGGATCGACGATCGGGGAAAGCGCATTATGGAAAATCCGGAACTCGTCGGCCACCCGCATGTCGTATCCATAACTACTCAGTCCGTACGAGATACAGCCGTCGCGCACCTGGTTCTCGGTGAACGGGTCGATCATGCCGTGCTCCGTTGCCATACGCCGGATCCAGCGATCGCTCTTGATGCTCATGGGTCTCCCTGATTCGGATCCGTCATTCATCGATCCGGCTGCCGCCGGAGTCGCTCACCAGCCGGGCACACAACTCGGGTCGTTCCTCGGTGAGTCCGTGCCCGGCTCCCGGAACCAATGTGAATTCGGCGTCAAGCCTGTTTGCCATCGCCTTCGCGTGTTTCGGCGCGATTCGTCGGTCCCGTTTGCCGATCACGACGTGAATCGGAATGCCGGCAGGCGCGAGCAGTTCGCCCACGTCCACCGGCTGCCAGGCCGAAAGTATCTCCAGCAGGGCTCGGGCCCGCGCGTGGTCGGCGAAAGGCAACGAGTAGCGGCGCACGGCGCTCTCGATATCCGGCCGCTGATCCCCGTACACGCGCCGCGTGAGGATATATCGGGTCAAGGGCCGGCGACAGATGCCGACGAGGGGAAGAACCGCCGAGCGTACGGCCCGTGAACGCAAAGCGGCCAGAACGGGCGGGCGCCGCGTCCAGGGGGTGACGGGACTGAACAGAACCACACATCGGCACTCTATCCGGGAGGCCAGTGACAGGGCGAGTGTGGCGCCGTGTGAGTGGCCGGCCAGAGATGGACAGCGAACGCCGAACCTGTTCAGCACGAGGGCGAGCCGGTCTGTCTCATCGGCGAGCGTGTACCCGGCCCCGACCTCGGGCAACGAATCTCCCCGGCCCAGCAAATCGGGCACGAGGACCCTGTGATGATGACCCAGGTGCCGTGCCACGGACAGCCATTCCGTGTGGTTAGCGCTGATGCCGTGCAGGAGTACGACGGGCGGCCCGCTGCCGATCACGAGAACAGGCATTCTACCGCCCGGTACCTCGATCTCCACCCGGTCGACCGGCTCTTGTGCCTGGGAAGCGGTCATTGTCTCTTGTCCCTCGCGGCGAGGTCCGGAGAGCCGCGATCTGCTGGCTGGCCCTGGTCTCGGAGCGGCTGATTGAGGCCGCACGACGCCGGCGTAAAATCGCCGAGGTTCGTGGACATTTTCACTAAAGTACTCCTGAGAGCATGAGTCAGGCATATCTCGG
>CBDUXS010000136.1:0-3870 GCA_965371255.1 uncultured bacterium | reverse complement strand
TCGATCGGATTCGATTCGAAGTCCGTTCGCGCGATGGTGATGTCCTCGTCGAGCGCCACGTTAGACACCCGCGGCGTGGCGGGTCGCGCAATCTGCTCGGGTGGTGGCGGGATTTTCACTTCGGGCGGCAACTCGACCATTTCAATCTCGTCGGCCGTGAAGTTGACATCTTCCGCATTCAGGGTCGGGAACAAGGCGAACAGAGCGAAGTGCGCGGCCACCGCCGCGACGACCCCCATGGCCATCCAGTCTTCACTGCGCGTCTTGAACCGCTCGTTCGCGGTTACCCAGATCGCAGAGGATTTGCTCTCTGCCATGACCTTACCTCCTTGCCCTCTGAACCCGCTGCTCGATGCGCGTGGCAAACGTCACCCTGACGGCGCCCGAGGCCTGCAACTGCTCGGTAATCGTGTTGATCTGGTTGTATGGTACGTCCCGATCGCCCCGAATGGCTACGACCAGCCTCCGGTTCTCGGCATACAGCGGCCGTATGACGGCTGAAATGTCTTCGTACGGGATGATTTGATCATTGATGAACACAGTGCCATTCGGATCGACCCAGATGTGCAGGATGTTCTTGCGTTTTTCGTCGATTTTTTCGGTGGCCTGTGCTGTCGCCCATTCGATAGGCTGATCACGCTCTTTGCGAAATACCGTGGACACCATGAAGAAGATCAGAAGCAGGAACGCGATGTCAGCCATCGACGACTGAGGAATCTCCTCGTTTGCGCTCGACTTCCGCTTGAATCCACCCCGTTTTGCTGCCATGCTACTCCTCGAGCATTTGCAGGGAGATGCGATCTGCACCCGCCATTTTCACTTCGTCAAGCACGTTGATCATATGCTTGTACGGAGCGAAAGGATCCGTCTTGATGGCGGCAATGAGGTTTTCATTCGCGGCCAGTTCGGCCCGGAGAAGGCTTTCGATCTGATTGTATGCGATGACCTGCTCCTGCTCACTCTCGCCGCGACGCACGATGACGGAGCCGTTAGGTTGAACGATGAAGAAAATAATGTTCTTCGCCGAAATCTCAATCTCCTCAGATTCCTCCGGAAGGACGATCGGCAGTCCCTTCTCCTCATTGAACACGGTCGTGGTCAGGAAAAACACGAGAAGGAGGAAGGCGATGTCCGCCATGGACGCCGTCGGAATCTCGTCCGACACGCGCTCTCGTCGATGAAGAATCGCCATCGTCTGCTCCTGTCAGTTCGTCGCGGAATCGAGGCTGATGGCCGTTACCACGTGCGGCCCGCAGACTTCGAATCCTGCGCGCTCCAGATCAACTCCAGAACAGCTTGCGTTCCCTGTTCCATGTCTGCGATCAGCGCGTCAATTCTCGTAACAAAATAGTTGTAGGCAACGTTCACCGGGATCGCGATCGTGAGTCCGGCTGCGGTCGTGATCAGAGCGATCTTGATGCCCGAAGCGACGAGCGCCGGCTCTACCTGCCCTGCGGCTTCGATGGCGTCGAATGCCGCGATCATCCCGATCACCGTGCCCAGAAAGCCAAGCATGGGGGCGACGTTGGCGATGGTAGCCAGAACTACAAGTCCGCGTTCAAGAAAGTCCAGTTCAAGCATGCCAGTCGTCTTGATCGCCTTCTCGATATCCTTGCCGACCTGATCTTCGCGCAGTCGCTTGAGTCCCGTCAGGAGAATCGCCGCAACCGGGCCCCTGGTCTCGTGAGCCCGCTTGATCGCGTCCTCGAGCCCTCCGACCGTACCAAGTGCCTCTATATCGGCAAGCAGCTGCTGCGAATCCCGGTGGGCCACATGCAGAGTCCACGCTTTGGCCAGAATCACCCCAAGTGCAGCGAGGGAGCACAGCACCAGCGGATACATCATGAACCCGCCGTCCACGAAAATCGTCAGTAGCTCGTAACTGGTATCTTTCACTCGTTCCCGCTCCATTCCGCCCGGAGGTTGGCCAACTCCGCCCTGCCCTGCAGCGCTCTAGTTTACCGAGGGGCCGCAGACCCGTCAAACCGCTTCAGGACGCGGGCTCGCGCTCGGCGGATCGCCGTCCGCGTCGTACCGCTTCGGCTGCGACCGGGTCGAGCCGGCTGACCGTCGTGGGCGACTGACGCTGCTCGGCCTGCAGGCGCTGCCGGAGTTCTTCGGGCCGAAGGTCTCGCGACAGGAGGCCCCGGTGCGCAAGCGAGATCTGACCGTTTTCCTCGGAGATCACCACGACAAGGGCATCCGTCTCCTCGGACAGGCCGATCGCGGCCCGGTGCCGGGTTCCCATCGTCCGATCAATCAGCGGCGACTGGGAGAGCCGCAAGATCACAGCGGCCGCCATGGCGACGCGATCCTGCCGGACGATCACCGCCCCATCATGCAACGGAGAGTATGGGGAAAACACCGTAGTCAGCAGTTCCGCAGAGATGGCCGCGTCGAGCGTCGTCCCGTTGTCCACGTGACTCGAAAGATCGACTTCTCGCTGGATCGCGATGATTCCGCCGATCTTGGCTTTCGCGAGGCGATCTGCCGCGTCGGCAATCGCATCGAGCACCTCTTCCTTTTCGGGACCCGCGAACAGGCGGAACCATCGCGTGCGGCCGAGTCGTGCCAGTGCCGTGCGCAACTCCTGTTGAAAGACGACGATCAAAGCGAAGGCGCCATACGTGAACACCTGGGAGAGCAAGTACGGAAGAAGACGGAGTTGCAGCGCCTGCGACACGGCGTACACGCTGACGAGTACGACAAATCCGACGAGCACCTGGAAGGCGCGAGATCCGGCGTATGCGACAAGGATACGGTACACCAGGTAGGTCACAACCAGAATCTCGGCTACGTCCTTCAAGTCGAGCCGAAGAAATGTCAGGTAGTTCAGTATTCCTTGCAGCATCTAGCAGCGGTTGCCCTGTTGGTCGTTCATGCGTCCTCCCGAAAGCCTGATGAAGAACTCGCGCGGCCACCCGAGTCTTTCATCAGGCTTCTATCGCGACGCCCGGCGAATCGCATCCGCCATGTCGAGCGCCTGCCGAACAGGGGCCACATCGTGTACTCGAAACAGCCCGGCACCACCTTCGAAAGCGGCCAGGCAGGCTGCGATCGTTGCCTCAAGCCGCTCCTCGATCGGCAAGCCGAGCGTCTGGCCGATGAACGACTTTCTCGAGGGACCCACGAGTACCGGATACCCTGACGGTGTCAGCTCGCCGATCCGTCCAAGCAGTTGCAGGTTGTGCTCGGCGGATTTGCCGAACCCTATGCCCGGATCGACGACGATCTGATCTGCCGCGCAACCAGCCGACCGCGCGACCGCCGCTTGCGCGGCGAGGAATTCGCCGACGTCACCCAGCAAATCGCCGTACTCGATGTCGCTCTGCATCGTCCGGGGCTCGCCGCGCATGTGCATAAGGATCAAGCCCGCTCCGTGCTCTGCGCACAGCGCGGCAATCTCCGGGGCGAATCGAAGGCCCGAGATATCGTTGATCGCGGCCGCTCCGTCACGCAATGCTCGACTTGCGACCTCGTGTTTCGTCGTATCAATGGAGAACCTGACACCGTGTCGCGCCAGAGCCGGGACGATCGACGACAGGCGTAGCCACTCCTGTTCCGCGTTCACGGGACGCGCGCCAGGCCGGGTCGACTCGGCACCGACGTCGATCACGTCAGCTCCTTCGTCCACCATCCGAAGCGCTCGATCTACCGCCGCGGCAGGGTCAAGCCACAGGTTTCCGTCGGAGAAGGAATCCGGCGTAACGTTCAGGACTCCCAGAATTACCGGCCGCTCGAGCGGCACGACTCCCCCACAAACCGTCCACGACGTCGCGGTCGACAGGCTGACCGACCCGGTCAGGCGAGAGCCGGCGACGGCTCCCCGCCTGTGCCTTCGAGCGGTGACTCTTTCGGCTGCGGCTGCGG
>CBDUXS010000135.1:0-3885 GCA_965371255.1 uncultured bacterium | reverse complement strand
TCCTCACCCGTGTGCTCACCGTAATCGACGTGGCGTTGTTCGCGTTCGACGATGATGATCGTCTGAGGCTCCTGAACCGGGCCGGAGAAAGCCTGCTCGAACGCTCGGAGAGCGAACTCGTGGGCCGCAGCGCGGAGGAGTTGGGCCTGGCCGTGTGTCTGTCCGGCGAGACGCCGCGCGTGATGGATTTCGCGATCGCGGAAGGGTTCGGTCGATGGGAGCTCCGCCGACGCTCGTTCAGGTGGGACGGTCGTCCACATCGACTCATCGTTCTCGCCGACCTCAGCCAGGTTCTCCGCGAGGAAGAGCGGGTCGCCTGGCAGCGACTGATCCGTGTGCTCAGCCACGAGATCAACAATTCTCTGACACCGATCAAGTCGATCGCCGAGAGTCTGGGTCGATTGCTTGAGCAGGACGTCCAGGGTCCCGAAGTGCTCGAGGATCTGCGCGACGGCCTGGGTGTGATCGGCGGACGGTCGGAATCTCTGGGCCGTTTCATGTCTTCGTATGCTCGACTCGCGCGTCTGCCCCGACCGGATCTGGGTGACCTCTCCGTCGCCGATTGGGTCTCCCGTGTTACGGCGCTCGAAGCGAGGCTGGCCGTCGAGGTGGCGTCCGGGCCCGACCTGACGATTCAGGCAGACGGTGACCAGTTGGATCAACTGCTGATCAATCTCGTCGAGAACGCCGCCGACGCAGCGCTGGAGACGCAGGGAGGCGTGCGGGTCCGCTGGAGCGAATCCCGGCACTTTCTGGA
This sequence comes from uncultured bacterium, assembly GCA_965371255.1. Taxonomy (GTDB): domain Bacteria; phylum Gemmatimonadota; class Gemmatimonadetes; order Palauibacterales; family Palauibacteraceae; genus JARFPW01. The sequence continues at coordinate 3,128 of CBDUXS010000135.1, read as the reverse complement.
AGTAGAAGTAGAGGACGACGGCCCGGGCATCGCCCAGACGGCTAACTTGTTCGTGCCCTTTTTTACGACCAAACCGGACGGCTCGGGAATCGGGCTGGCACTGGGCCGGCAGATCGCGGAGGCGCATGGCGGCAGCCTTGTTCTCGCCAACCGGCAGGACGCCAGCGGATGTATCGCCCGAATCCGATTGCCGAAGCGCGAGTCACAGCACGCCATCCGCACGGCGGCGGGAGTCCCCGAAAGCCTGTTTTGAGCGGATTCAGGGCGAACGCTTGAGCGCGTTGAACAACAGGGGATACGTGACGAGCGACTGACCGCGGTACTGAGGCCGAAATCCAAACAGAATGACGCGCCCCCTCCCCCGCGAAATCTCCACCAGCGCCGGACGACCGGCAATCCACGATTCTCCGACTACCCACCCGCTTCGCGTCACGGGGCTGGACCCGTAGCGGGCAATCACGGTCATCGGCGTGTCGGTGGAAACCGTGAAAGCGGAGCCGCCTTCAATCCAAGCCGTGATGTCGGCGGACACGCCGGAGCCCAGCGTACTCGTAGTGTCCACGTTCAAGCCTACGAGCGCGCCGGGAGCGAAGAACTGGCTGCGCGGCAGCCCGGCAAGGAAATCTTCCACCGGAAGCTCGAGGGCGTCGATCGCGAATCCAACCGATTCCCCGAGCGCGATGAGTGTACCCCCCTCATCCACGAATCGACGCAGGTGTTCGATCTCCGCTTCGCCCAGCCCGCCCGCATACTCCGGCGGCACGGAAGCCTCGGATCTCCCCTGGCGGAGTTCGGTCTCGTGGATCGATGGAAGCACGATCGTGGTGAACTCCCGGGCGAGACTTCCGAGGCCGATATCGGCGTTGGTCACTGATTCGTAGGGAACGGCATAGTTGTCGAATACCCAGCGCGTCCACCCCTCATCCATTGAGGCGGTCCAGGGGCGGTACAGACCGACCATCACGGCGGGATCGTTCGACAACCCCTCGATGATGCGAGGCGGTCCGGCCGGACTGTCCATGACGCGCACGGCGGCGACCTGCGGTTGAGAAAACAGCGGTACGGCGCGCACACCCAACAGCAGTGGCAAATTGTGCGCCGTCACATCGTAAGGCTTTTCAGGCGGACCACCCGGGAACTCGGTCCGGGCCGGGTACTCCTGGGGCGCCAGAACCGCCTGGGCAAACGCCGCATACGGCTGGTGCATGTCGATCAGGTAGGTTCCGGCTGGAATCAGGATGTCCTCGGAGCGGAATGCTTCCAGCGTTCGCCGAACTTCAAGCCCCGCCGTGCGGAGAATTCGTACGAGCTCGACAATTCCGGCAGACGCCGTTTCGCCCCGAACATCATCAGCTCCCGCCGGGATCGCCCAGGCTTCGGGCCATGACGGCCAGCCGGTGATGGCTCGCCGGCCCACTTGTTCGAAGTTGCGGAGCCAGGCTTGCCGTTCACTTGCGGCGATGCTGAGCGTCGCCATCGCACCGGACTCCATGTAGGACACGATGTCCGCCAGCGTCCATCGGCCACCGGCCCATGGAATCGGATGGTTCCAGGACGCCACTTGTGGATCCAGACCCGGGCTTGGAGTCAGGTCTTCCGGGGTCAGTTCGACGGGGCTCGCCAGGCGGGCCGAGGCGGTTTCGCTCAGAATCCGCACACCGGCGTGATAGTGTACGTAGGCCCGGGCCGGTGACCAGGCGTCGTAGTTCGCCGCGACTGAAATCCCGGTGCGCCCTTCCTCCAGCATCGACCACTGGACTCGGGTCCCGAGCGAGGTTGCCGCCGCCATCAGGAGTGGATCCACGTTCGGCTCGACCGGATCCCGCCACGGCGGAACGAAAAACCGAGCTCCCGTCGCTTCCTGCTGGTGGATGTCGTGGTCCAGTTGCGGATGCCAGACCTGATGAATCCGCTTGACGACTACCTGGGTTTCCTTCTGGGTGAAGGCGTACCAATCCCGATTGATATCGTGCCCGGCATAGTGATGGTACAGGAAGGGCGGATCAGATCCCACCCACGGTGTGTTCAGTGTTTCCTCGTACCATGCCTTGACGGGATCGATGCCGTCCGGATTCAGTGAAGGCACCAGCAGGACCACGGTCTCGTCGCGAATCAACGACTCGGCCGGCGCCGGAGAGACGGCGAGGCGATAGGCCATGCGCATCAACGCGAGCGGTCCGCCAACCTCCGTCGGGTGGATTCCCGCCGTCACCAGGGCAATCAGGCGGCCACGAGCGAGCAACTCCTCGCGCTCCTCGGTGGACGTGATGAGACGGGGGTCTGCGAGTTTTGCCTGAACAGCCCGAAGCTCGTCCAGGCGCAGCATGTTTGCATCGCTGCTGATCGTGGCCATGATCATGGGACGGTCCAGCGTCGAGCGACCGATCGTGTCCAGCCGGACTCTCGGACTCGCTGCGGCGAGCGCGGCGAAATACGAGATGATGTCATCCCAGCCGACGAGCCGGTTGTCTGCCACGGGATCGAATCCAAGCACGTCACGCGGTCGCGGCGGCCGTGCCTGTTCAGCCGGCACCGAAGCCTGCTGGGCGGACGCCGGCATCGGTTGGGCCATCGCGAGGAGCGCCGCCAGCAGAGCGGCACCCCTCGCCGTAGGCCGAAAGCCCGCTGGATCAATCATTCATAACACCCGGAAGGTCACGGATGGAGTCGATCACACGGTGCGGCCGCTCGTCGTCGGGAAGCTCGGCGTTGCGGGCTCCATCGAATTTCCCCGTGCGCACCTGAATGGCGACGAGGTTTGCCGCTCGCGCACCGCGGATATCGCTCTCGCTGTCGTCTCCGACGACAGCGAGCCGATCGAGTGCCGATCCGGTTCGAGCGGCAGCCGTGCGGAAGAAAGCGGGTGACGGTTTTCCGACCAGCGTCGCCTGGACACGTGCTCCGTACTCGAGCGCGGCGACGAACGGCCCGGCGTCGAGCGTCGGACCCGCGGCGGGCAACCAGAATCGGTTTCGGTGCAATGCGACGAGGCGGGCGCCGGCCCGAAGTGAGCGAAACGCTCCGTTCAGACGATCGAACGTGAACTCGGATCCGAGATCGCCTACGACAACCATCTCCGGGCGATCTTCGGTGATCGTGAACTGGCGGAAGTCGTCATGGGTGGATTC
>CBDUXS010000134.1:0-3915 GCA_965371255.1 uncultured bacterium | reverse complement strand
CTACATTGAAGCCGGCGACCCCGAACAGTCCGACGATGAACAGGCTCACGCCGATGGCCGCGATCGAAAGACCGCTCAGCAGCGGGGCCCGCCGGATGCCGGCGACCGCCCCCCGAACGCTCCTCATCCTCCACCGTCCGCGCGGGAATCGAACACGACAGAGCCGTGCTCCAGTTCGATCACGCGGATTTCGGGATGCTGGCGAACCAATCCCGAGTCGTGTGTGGCCATGATGATCGACGTACCTGACGCGTTGATCGCCCGGAACAGTTCGAACACCCCGGCTGACGCCCGTTGGTCCAGGTTTCCGGTCGGTTCATCGGCCAGGAGGATGAGCGGCTGTGTCGCCAGAGCTCGCGCGATCGCCACTCGCTGCTGTTCGCCGCCGGAGAGTTCGCGCGGAAGGCTGCCAGCTCTAGCTACGAGGCCGACCTGACCGAGCAGCTTCTCGACCCGGCCATTGATCCTGGCCCTCGGAGTGCCCGTGCATTCCAGCGCGAACGCGACGTTCTCGGCAGCGGTCAGGCTCTCGAGGAGACGAAAGTCCTGAAATACGAACCCAACCCGCCGCCGCAATTCGGGTAACTCGCGCCGCTTGATACGCTCCGAACTGTAACGGGAAACCCGCACTTCCCCCGAGGTCGGCATCGTCTGCATATGGACGAGACGCAGGACCGTCGTCTTGCCCGCCCCGGAAGGCCCGGTCAGGAAGGCAATCTCTCCCTTTCGCACGCGGAGCGAGACGTCGCTCAACGCCACTAACTGACGGTAGGATTTCGTGACCGACCGGAGTTGTATCATGACGCCGGACCTCTGCCGGCTCTACTGACTGAGCGGGTACAGAATCGGGTGCAGGCTTCGATCGCCTCCCGCATGGAACGGAAGTCCGCCACTCCCTGGCCTGCGATGTCGAACGCGGTGCCATGGTCGGGCGACGTGCGCGGGAACGGAAGACCGGCCGTGACGTTGATTCCAGAATGCGGGGCGATCGTCTTCAGCACTGCCAGACCCACATCGTGAGCAGGCGCGACCACAAGATCGACCTCGCCTTCAATGCAACGTCGAAAGACGCTGTCCGCCGGAAACAGTCCGACGATCTCAATTCCGTTCTCCTGGTCCAAACGGCGCATCGCCGGGGCGAGAACGCGCGCCTCTTCGTCACCGAACAAACCACCTTCCGAAGCGTGTGGGTTGACCCCGGCAAACGCAAGACGGGGGCAGGCAATGCCCCACCAGTCGCGCAGCGCCGCCGCCGCGATCGACGCGCGTCGCCACACGAGCTCAGGGGTCAGGAGATCGGGAACGTGTCGCAACGCCACGTGAACGGTCAGAAGGGCGATCCGCAGGGGTCCACCGAGCGGTGTGCTCTCCGTGCTCATGATCATCGTCACGTCCGGGACTCCTGTCCGCTCGTGCAAGAGTTCTGTGTGTCCCGGATACGTGTAGCCGGCCGCCGCAATCGCTTGCTTGGAGACGGGTCCCGTGACCAGGCCGTCGATAGTGCCTTCCATGGCGAGCGCTATGCCCCGCTCGACGGCCTCGATTGACACCCGGCCCGCCTCTGCGTCGCTGTTCGCCGACCAGGTCCCGACAGGATCGAACCGGATATTCGGAACAGAATCGAGATCTGGCGAATTCGACGGACGAGGTCCGATGACGACGTACTCGACGGGAGGATCGTCAGACCCGGTGATCGACATCTGCAGGGATTGCAGTGCGCCGACGGTGACCTCCGGTCCTATGCCGCGGGGATCTCCGAGGGTAATTCCGATCCGCACACCGGGTAGCGCGCGCATCCGGGCCTGCGCGTCAGAGCTTGATGTCGATGTGAGCCTGATTTCGAAGTTCCTTCACGAACTGCATGTAGGCCTTGTCCAGCACTAGGCGCTCCCGAATGTCCTCGCGGACGTCATCATAAGAGTACGGACCCTGTTGGACGTACTCGGTGACGCGGACGATGACGAACCGCGGGCCGCGGGGCGTCGTGTTCACGAACGGTCCGACGACTTCCCCGGGCACCGGATTCGCCAACGCATCGGCATACTCCGGGAATTGCTGAGCAATCCTGTCGACGGGCATCTCCGGAATGCGGACGGGTTCCAGCAGCGACCCGTACTTCTGGGCGAGCGCCGCGATCGCGGCCCCGCCCTTGATGCTGTCCGCCAGCTGGACCGCCAATTCCTGCGCTCGAACGATATCCTCCTCGCCGATCTCATGACGAAGCAGGATGTGCCGGATCTTCCGTTCGCCGCCGCGGCTGTTTTCGACCTTGATCAGGTGGTGGCCGAATTGTGTTCGCACTGGACCGATTGGCGTTCCGGTGCGCGCCGACCATGCGGCCCGCGAGAAGTCGGCATCCAGGAGTGATCTTTGCACCCAGCCAAGATCTCCGCCCTGGGACCTGGTGGCAGGATCCTGGGAGTACTCACGGGCGGCGACCTCGAAGTCCTTGCCGTCACGAATCTCACGCAGGATGCGTGTCGCCTGTTCGAACGCCGCCAGTTCAGCCTCTTCGGACGGCTTCGGGTCCAGCACGATTTGTTCGAACGTGATGGTCGCGGGCTGTGTCTGACCCGTGAGATTGCTGTCGAACCACTCCCTGATTTCTTCATCCGAAACGACGACCGGCGGCAGCTTGGATCTGCTTTGCTGGACGAACTGCTCGATAAGCATCTGCGCCCGAACCTGTGAGCGCAGGAACTGACGATACTGGACCAGGTTTCGACCCGATTCACCGATCGCTTTCTCGAAGTCCCTGGCGCTCGGAAATGCGTTCCGAACCTCGCGAAACCGGCGATCGGTCTCCGAGTCGAGCATGTCGTCAGCTACTTCGAGTTCCTCGGTCTCCGCCTGCTGAAGCAGTACGATCTGATTTACGAGATCGTCGAGCGTCGCATTAGCCAGCGAGTCGAATGCAGCCGAACCGTCGGGGGGCAGCGTGGCCCCCTGCGCTTGCAGCTGAAGCAGGGACTCGAGGATTTCGGTATACAGGATGACCGTGTCTCCGACCACGGCTGCGATGCGGTCTACCAGCTCCGCCGAGGGATCAATCGCAGGTGTTTCGGTCTCCTGGGCGGCCAACGACGCGGGGGTTGCCCCAACGAATATCGCAGCCAGCCAGACGAGCATCGTGCGTCTCATGCGTGTCTGGTGTCTCATTCGTGTCCGGCGCCTCATTCGTCTGCCTCGTGGGCCGCAGATGTCTCACTATCGACGGACTGGGAATCTGCGCTCGGGGTCTCGACGGCACGGAGCTCTCGAGCGACCCGTGCGGCAATCTCCGCACTGCGCTCGTCTACACGGCTCGGATACACCGGGTCCAATACGAGTCGAAACTCCGTCAACCACGGGACCGGCCGAGCCTGTTCGAGCACGGTGCCGAGGAATCGACGGCTCTCGGCACCAACGTCGAATCGCGGGCTCACCGCCGCTACATGGCTGACTTGCAGACGTCTCGCGATGGCCGCCAGTTGACGTCCGATCCCCTGCCGCAACTCGGCTCTGGCCTCCGGTGGTATCTCCACACCGCTGGTTGCTGCCGCCCGCATCAGAACCTCATCGCCCGCAAGCTGGTAGAGAAAAACGGCAATGGTCTCATCGTTCTCGTCGTTCTGTTCCAGGACGAATCGGCGCTGCAGGTCGGGCCGGACCTGAAACAGTTCGCGTAATTCGGAGACCGTAAACTCGCCTCCCTCGTAGCTCACGAGCCGCATGGATCCAGGGATCCGACCGGCGGCCATCCCGCCGGTCGAAGCGACGGTCCGAGCGATTCGCTCCGCCCCGTCGGCGACGATGCGAAATGCGCCTTCGAGCAGCGAGTCACTTGTCGTCGCGAGCCGTGCGAACCGCCGCTTTCCCATCAGCTCGTTCTTTACGATATCCATGACATCCGCCAACGCCGGTGCCCGATGGCGC
>CBDUXS010000133.1:0-3925 GCA_965371255.1 uncultured bacterium | reverse complement strand
ATCTGTGGAATCCAATAATTCCCATGTCTCCTCCACTGGAGTTTTCGGACGGTGTTTCTTCCGCTATCAATCTACAAACGTGCGTGGCCGCGAGGCCAATTTCACGTTGCCAAAAGATCCAGTCGGAACGACCTTGATCCCATGACGCTCGAGCACCGGACATACACGGAACTTACCGGCACCGACACTTCGCGCATGGTCGAGCAGGTCACGGCCCAGCATGCCCGCGTGGCGGAGAGATTGGCCGGTGTGAAGGCGTGCGTCGCGGTAATGAGCGGGAAGGGTGGCGTCGGAAAGAGCCTCCTGACCGCTGCGCTCGCGTCCGCCTGTGCGAAGCGCGGCCTGGCCGTCGGTCTTCTCGACGCCGACCTCGTCGGGCCCAGCGCCGCTCGGATGTCGGGCGTGGCGCCCGCCAGCCTGAAGGTCGACGAGAGCGGGGTAGAGCCGGCGACGTCGCCGGCCAGCGTGCGCGTGATGTCGATGGAGTTATTGCTCGAAGACGGCACGCCGCTGTCCTGGAGAGAACCGGCATCCGAGAGCTTCGTCTGGAGGGGAGCCCAGGAACGCAGTGCGCTGCGGGAGTTCCTCGCAGACGTCTGCTGGGGCGATCTGGATCTGCTGCTGGTAGACCTGCCGCCAGGCACACAGCGGCTGATCGATCTGGCCGAATTGCTGCCCCAACTCGACGGTCTGGTCGTCGTCACGATTCCGGCGGCGGCTTCGGAAGCCGCGGTGGGGCGTTCGATGAAGCTGGCCGAGCAGCGAGGAATCCGAATTCTGGGTGTCGTCGAGAATATGGCCGGATATGCCTGCGCCGAGTGTGGTGAGATCCGGCCGCTGTTTTCGGGCGACGCGGGGGAGCGCCTTTCCCGCGCACACGATGCCGACCTTCTCGGACGGATCCCGTTCGATCCTGACGCCGCCGGTCACGCAAATGGGGGTTCCCTGGACCAGCTGCTGAACCACACTGCGGCGGGTGCCGCGATCGCAGCGGTCGCGGGACGACTGATAGAGGCGATCACGTGAAGTTTCTCTGCCTGGAGTGCGACGAGCAGATGATCTTCGAAGAGCGCAAACTGCCGGGGGACGGAACTCTGGCAGCCGCCTTCCGCTGCCCGAGTTGCGAACGAATCGTGGCGATGCTCACCAATCCCATGGAGACGCAACTCGTGTCTTCGCTCGGCATCAAGATCGGCGGCAGCGAAGTACCGGTTCAGCCGCTGGAACTCGTCCGCAGCGAGGTGGTGAGTGGGCGCGAGGACGCGTTCGTTGACATCGAGCCGCCGGCCGTCGCCGTAGCGTCGAAGGGCGCGCCTGGCGTCGTATGGAGCCTGGCGGCGGTAGAGCGCCTCGAAAGCGTGCCACGCTTCGTGCGCGGGATGGTGAAGCGGATCTACACGGACTACGCGCAGGAAAACGGCATCTCCCAAATCACTCCGGATGTCATGGACCAGGCACGCAGCGACCTCGGGCTCGAGGGTATGTGACCACGGCAACCTCTCCTGACCGGAAGATCGTGCGCGTCGTTGGTGACCTGACGGTGACGATCGACCGCCTCCTGTGTGTCGGGTTCGGTGACTGCATCGACGAGGCACCCATAGCGTTCGAGTTCGACGACGAAGACATCGCAATCCTCACGCATCCCGAGAAGGTCGACCGGGAGTGTCTCATGCGGGCCTGCGAGTCCTGTCCGGTGGACGCGATCACGGTGACGGACGCGGCCGGTCAGACGATCGTCCCGGTTCTTCCACAGGCTTCCAGCGCCGGGTAATGCCCGACGGCAAGGCGTTCGCAGAGAATCTGACTTTTGCGTACGGGTCTGGCCCCGCCGTGCTCGATGGGATTTCTCTGGATCTTGCATGCGGTGAGATTCTTGGTCTCCTGGGGCTCAATGGTTCGGGCAAGACGACTCTGCTCCGGCTTCTGGCCGGGCTCCTCCAGCCAGCCGGCGGCCAGATCGTCACGGACGACACACCCGCCGTCGTGCTGGATCGTGCGCCGTTTCAGGCAACTCTGTCAGGCACCGAGAATCTCGTTCTGGCGCTCTCTCTGCGAGGGTTTCACCGAGACGATGCGAGAACCGCCGCGGACACCTGGCTGGCGACGTTCGATCTGACCGCCGACGCTCGCCGGCCGGTGGCCGAGTACTCCCTCGGCATGCGTCGCCGCCTGGGTCTGGCGGAAGCGTTCGCGGCTGAGCGGGCGCTATGTCTTCTCGACGAGCCCACGCTCGGACTGGATCCGGCCGGCCGCCGACTGCTGGGCGAGGCGCTGGCCACCGGGGCCCGGGCGGGCCGCTCGGTGATCGTAGCGACGAACGATGCGAGCTTCGCCGAGCAGAGTTGCCACCGGGTACTCCTGTTGCACGCCGGCCGCGTGCTCGCCGACGGAACTCCCGCCTCGCTCGTCGCGTCGCTGGGCGCTCCGACGATCATCGAGGTGGAGCTAACCGGCGGCACTCCGGCGTCCGAACCGCCCGACGGCATGGCCATCGTCGCGGCGACGGACGATCGGCTGACATTGTCAGGAACGGAGTCCTCGCGTCGCCTGCCCGAAGTGTGCCGGTGGATCGATCAGGGTGCCGGCTCGATCCGGGCGATCAGGGTGCGGGAGCCGAACCTGGCCGATGTCTTCCTTCGCCTCGCCGGCCAGCCGCTGGTCACGGAACCCGGCTCATGACGGGAACGATCTGGCGCCTGACCTGGGCGCTGGCGGTTCGGCGCCGCCGCCTGCTGATGTGGAATCTGCTGGTGCCGATCCTGCTCCTCGTCCCGGTCATGACGAGCGCCGCGGCCGCCACGCACCGCGCCGTGGTCGTTGCCGTGTTCGTGATGTTTTTCGGCGCCTACGGCAGTTGCATCCCCCTGATTCGGGATGGGATGTCCGGATGGGCGGAGAAGGTGTGGCTGACCGGATTCGGGGGCCGCCGCTGGCTCGTGGAGCGGACCCTGGCGTCCACGGCCGTCGACTGGGTGCAATTGCTGCCCGTGAATCTGATGCTGAGCGTGTTGCTCGGGATCTCAGCCGCCGCCGCGATCGCCCTCCTCGTCGCCACGGCGCTCGCGCTCCTGTTCGCGAACCTGCTGGGGGTCCTGGTCGCCGCATTCGTCCGGGCCCTGGGAGAAGCGGCGCTCGGCTGCGCGGTGCTGTCGCTGTTCACGCTGCACCTGGCGGGAGTATTCCGTACGCCGGTTCCCGGGTCGTGGTGGGCCCTGGCCGAGGCGTGGAATCCGCTGCGCCCGCTGCACGAATCCTGGGTGAGGGCCCTCGTGCCGGGAGGCTCAGAGGTTGCGGCCGTGTGGGATACGGGAACGATTCCCATGATTTCCCTGGGCGCGATGCTGCTGCTCGTGGTACTGGCCGGGAATTGGCTGGCCACACGAATCGCGGCAACTGGTTCAGGCGCCTGAACCGGGCATCGACGACTGCCCTCAAACTGCTACAAGCGCAGACCCCTGGGCACGACCCAGCGCTCCAGCGCGTCGAACAACGCCTGCGCGCCGAGCGCCAGCAACGCAGCCGGGACGGCGCCCTCGAGGATGAGACCGGTGTCGGCGAGGCGGATACCGGTGAGTATCGGCTGCCCGAGTCCCCCCGCACCGATGAGGGCTCCCAGCGTGGCCGTGCCGATGTTGATCACCACCGCCGTCTTGATTCCGGCCATGATCAACGGAGATGCGAGTGGCAACTCGATGCGGCGGAGGATCGTCCGACGGGATAGCCCGAGCGCCTCGGCCGACTCCCGCAGCGGACCGGGTATGCCGGTCAGGCCGGCGTGAGTGTTCCGGACGATCGGCAGCAGGCTGTACAGGAACAGTGCTACGATCGCAGGCGCGGCGCCGATCCCGAGTAGCGGAATCATGAACACCAGCAGGGCGAGCGCCGGAATCGTGTAGATCGCTCCGACCACGCCAAGAATGACGCC
>CBDUXS010000132.1:0-3997 GCA_965371255.1 uncultured bacterium | reverse complement strand
AATATGCGGACTATTTCTCCACCCGGCTGGTGCTCCTGCACGCGATGCCCGGCAGTCTTCAGGCCTATTTGCGGGCAGTGAACTCGCCGCCAAAAGTCGAAGAAACCCTGCAGCGAATCGAAGCGGGCGCCAGGCAGGACATCGAATCACAGGTGCCGGAAGAGTTTCGCGAGCGGCTGACCATCAATGCTCTGGTCGCGCGCGGGCGGCCGATCGCCACTCACATCCTCATGACGGCCGAGACGGAAAACGTCGATCTCATCGTGATGGGCAAAGCACACGCGCCCGGCCTCGCCACCCGCGTCTTGATCGGTGACATCACATGGCAGGTAATCGCCGGCGCGAGCTGCTCGGTCCTCGCGATCCCGCTGTGAGTGAGTTCGTCTGCAGCCGCTGCAAACATCCGGACCGGCAGCCGCTGGGAATGGCTCCGTTTCCGGACGACAGGGGGGCGCGGATCGCGGCGGAAGTCTGTGGTGAGTGCTGGGAAGACTGGAAGCGTCGCCAGATGTTATTGATCAACCACTACGGGCTGAACGTACGCGACAAGCAGGCCCGCAGCTTCCTGATTCAGAACCTGGACGCCTTCCTGTTCGGTTCCGGAGATCAAGCTGACATCGACGAGACGCAGGAAGGCTCGGTGAGCTGGTAGGTGTCGTTCAGGTCCCCGAGGCCCGGACCACGAGGTTGAGCAGACGGTCGGGAACGTGGATCGTCTTGACGATCTCGGTTCCCTCCAGGTGCCGGCGCACCGCCTCCTGGGACAGTGCCGCGGCCCGCACGTCTTCCTCGGATGCGCCTCGCACGGCCGTCACGGTGGATCGCAGCTTTCCGTTGACTTGAACCGGAATTTCCACCGTATCGGTCTCCAGCTTCGAGGCATCCCATTCCGGCCATGTTCCGTTGTCGAACAGGCTCGGCTCCCCACCCAGCAGGGCCCACATTTCCTCCGCCGCGTGAGGAGCGATCGGACCCAGCATCACGACGAATGGTCGGATTTCGTCGAGGGTGGGGTTGCGACCTGAAGCCCGCAGTTCGTTCAGAAACTCCATCAGGGCGGCGATCGCCGTGTTGAACGAGAGGCGGCTGAAATCCTCCGTTACCTGGCGGATCGCCGCGTGCAGCGCCCGCTCGACATCCGGGTCCGGAAAGCCCTTCAAACCGGATTCAACCGCGGCCTCGACGGCACCGAATGCCCGGCTGAGAAAACGATGCGGCCCGAGAATGGCCTCGTCGCGAAAGTCCCCACCTTCCTGATAAGGCCCGAGAAACATCAGGTAGGTGCGAAACGTGTCTGCCCCGAAGCGCTCGATGTACTCATCGGGGTTTACGACGTTACCGCGGGACTTGGACATCTTCGACCCGTTCCGGATCAGCAATCCGTGTTTCCGGAACCTCTTGTACGGCTCCTCGAATTCGAGGTGGCCCAGGTCGTGGAGTACCATGGTGATGAACCGGGAGTAAAGCAGGTGCAGCACCGCGTGCTCCTCTCCGCCGATGTACGTGTCGACGGGAAGCCAGCGCTTCGTGCGTTTCGAATTCATCGGCCGGTCGGCCGCATCCGTGCTCGGATACCTCAAGAAATACCAACTGCTGTCGAGAAACGTGTCCGATACGTCCGTCTCTCGCCGGGCCGCCTGTCCGCACGATGGACAATCGACCTCAAAGAACGCACGGTCCTTGGCGAGGGGCGCCACACCATCGTCGCTCGGCTTGAAGTCCTCGACGTAAGGAAGCACGACCGGAAGTTGATCCTCGGGAACGGGCACCGGGCCGCAAGCGTCGCAGTAGATTATTGGGATCGGGGGGCCCCAGTAGCGCTGCCGCGAGATGCACCAGTCGTGCAGGCGGTAATTCACCCTCGGTTCAGCCAGGCCGCGCTCCGAGAGCCACGCTACGATCCGATCCGCGCCTTCCGTCGCCGTCGAACCGCTGAACTCTCCGGAGTTGATGAGCCGCTCGTCATCAGTGTGCTCCGTGAATGCCGCGGCCATGTCCTGTGCGAGATCGCCAGTCTCCGACTCCGCGACATCCGCGGGCACCACCACGGGGACGATCGGCAGACCTCGCTCCGTCGCAAACTCGAAATCCCGTTGGTCGTGCGCGGGAACCGCCATGATCGCCCCGGTCCCGACCTCCATCAACACGTAGTCGGATATCCAGATCGGCACCGGCTCGTCCGTCGCCGGATTCGTCGCGAATCCGCCCGTGAACACACCCGTCTTTGTTCTGGTATCCGCCTTCTGGCGCTGTTTCAGGTCGAGGGTGGCGGCTTCCCGGCGGTAGTCTTCAACTGCCTCAAGCTGCTCATCCGTCGTCGCCGCGTCCACGAGGGAGTGCTCCGGAGCGAGAACCATGAACGTCGCCCCGAACACCGTGTCGGGACGCGTCGTGAACACCTCGATCGCTTCCGACCCGCTGATCGCAAACCTGAGCTCTGCTCCCTCGGATCGGCCGATCCAGTTTCGTTGAGCAGTCAACGTAGTGTCCGACCAGTCGATCGTATCCAGGTTGGTCAGCAACCGCTCGGCATATTCCGTAATTCGAAAGAACCACTGACTGAGCATGCGTTGTACGACCGCGGTCGTGCAGCGCTCGCACTCACCCGATATCACTTGCTCGTTGGCCAGGACCGTCTTGCACGATGGACACCAGTTGACGGGCGCCTCCTCCTTCACCGCGAGGCCCGCCTCGTAAAGCTTCAGAAAGATCCACTGGGTCCAGCGGTAGTAGTCCGGATCCGTCGTATCGACGGTGTGCGACCAGTCGAACATGATGCCCGTATTCTTCAACTGGCGCGTGAAATTCTCGATGTTTCCCGGAATCAGCTTCGTTGGGTGGACGTTGAGTTTCAGCGCGTAATTCTCGGAATGGATGCCGAACGCGTCGAATCCGATCGGCTGGAAAACGTCCTGCCCGCACAGCCGCTGGAACCGACCGTAGAAATCGGCGCCGGTAAAGGCGTACATGTTCCCGACGTGAAGGCCCTCGGCCGACGGATACGGAAACATCATCAGGTTGTAGAACGGATTGGTTACCGCGTCGAGGTCCGGCTCGTTCGTCCGGTTCCGGACCCAGTAGTCCTGCCACTTACTCTCTATCGTTGTCGCTTCGTACATCCGATCCCCCGGACGGTGGTTCCCTGGAATGAACCGCCCATTATGCGCTGTCAGACCCGGCTCGACAATCGAGCCGGTGTCTTGCCGCTTTCGGGACCGGTGACTACCGTCAATTCCGGCCATGAAATCCAGCAGATCTACGAGCAAAGTACACCCGGGGATCGCCCTCGCGCTCCTGCGATCGTTGCGCGATCAAGATACCCCTGAGGAGTCGCTCGAGGACGAGGCCTTCGCCGACAGTCTTCCTCGCCGGCTCGGGCTCAGCGACGTCGTGAACGTCCAGATGCACAGGTACGCCGACCTGAGGGACCGCGGTCAGGCGTTGGCGCTGTCGGAGTTTCTCGATCTCGTTCGCCTGATTTCGCGAAGACCTGATGCCCGGTCCATTTTTCGCAACGCCGGGGAAGCCCTCGCGGTCGAGCGCTTCGCGCACGTGGGACCGATGAGCCGAACGTTTCGCCGCTTTTATTCCGACCGTGTTCGACGGCGCAAGCTGATGCGGTCGATGTCGAGTGCCGCCCGCGCGCTGAGTCCCGGGGCCCGGATTGCCGCCGAACAGGATCCCCCTTCGATGGAACTCGAGAACTGCGCCCTCGCGCCTGCGGGAATCCACGGCAATGCCTGCGAGATTCTCACCGCAGCCCTCGGCGTGTGCGTGTCGGAGGCATGGGATCCGGATCTGTCGATCCGGCATACGGAGTGTGTTGGACGCGGAGGCGAGCGCTGTGCCTGGTCCCTCGTCGAGGCGGAGGAGGTAGAGACCGCGGAGGTCGTGACCGGAGATGTCGTGGCCCCCGCCACCCGTTGAGATGATCGACAGAAGGACGTTCGTCACCCGCAGCGCTGCTGTGGTCGTTGGCGCCGGGCTGGTCGGCCGG
>CBDUXS010000131.1:0-4021 GCA_965371255.1 uncultured bacterium | reverse complement strand
GGCGAAGCCCAGCGTCTCAAGATCGCCCGCGAACTGGCCCGGCCCGGCGGTTCGTCGCGGCTGTATCTGCTGGACGAACCCACGGTCGGTCTCGGAGCGGGGGAAGTCGACCGGCTGGTCGGCGTCCTGCACAAGCTCGTCGAGGCCGGTGGAACGGTCGTCGTGGTCGAGCACAACCTGGATCTGATCGCCGCGGCCGACTGGGTCGTTGACCTCGGGCCCGAAGCGGCCGACGCGGGCGGGCGGATCGTCGCCGAGGGTCCTCCCGAGACGATCATCGCGACCGAAGCCTCGCACACGGGACGCTTCCTGCGGCGTCGGCTGGAAGGCGCGACGAATGGCCGAACCGCCCGGGACGCGACCGGTGCGGCCTGACGCCCCAACCGAATCAGCTTCGCCATGCGCCCTGCCGTAAGCATTCTGTTTCCATGTCGCAACGCGGCATCTTCGCTAGGTGAGGCGATCGCGAGCCTGGAATCGCAGAGCCTGACGGCATTCGAGGCCATCGCCGTTGATGACGCATCCACCGATCAGACTCGGCCGCTGCTCGAGGCCTGGGCAGCGCGCGACCCTCGAGTCAGGGTCGTCCCGGGTCCCGGACGGGGCATCGTTCCGGCCCTTCGCCGTGCGGTCGAGGAAGCACGGGGCGCGCTGCTGGCGCGCATGGACGCCGATGATATCGCTCTCCCGGCACGCCTGGCCACGCAGGTATCGCTGCTCGAGCGGGAGCCGCAGCTGGCCGGCTGTGGAACGCACGTCGAGCTGTTCCCGGCAGATCGGGTCGGTTCGGGGTATCGCCGCTACGAGGCCTGGCTCAATGCCGTGGAGTCGACGGCGGACGTAGACCGGAACGTATTCATCGAGTGCCCGATCGCCCATCCGACCTTGATGGTTCGACGGTCGGTCATGCAGGCGGTCGGCGGGTACCGGGACGAGGGCTGGCCCGAGGACTACGATCTCGTGCTGCGAATCCTGGCGGCAGGCGGTCGGCTCGCCAACGTGCCCGGGGCACCCATGCTCCGGTGGAGGATCAGGCCGAATCGTCTGTCGCTCGTCGCGTCTGCCTATGCGCCCGATCAGTTCCGGCGCTGCAAGGCGCACTTTCTGCGCGAGTCGTTCCTCCCGGTGCATCGTCCGCTGGTCGTGTGGGGAGCCGGCAGGGTAGGGAAACCGTTGGTCCGCGAGCTCCTTCGACAAGACATCGAGGTCTCCGGATTCGTGGACCTTGATCCCCGGAAGATCGGCCAGACCTGCCATGGTGCTCCGGTGTGGGATCCCTCGGAGTTCGCTTCCCGCAGCGCGGCAGCGAAGCGAGCGGAAGACCGTCCATATGTGCTCGCGGCAGTAGGGTCTCCGGGCGTGCGATCGGAGATTCGAGGCGCCCTCACGGGACTCGGACTCGAGGAGTTGCGGGACTTCCGCTTCTGCGCCTGACAGTGCGCCGTCCGTGTCTGAATACACGGTTCGCAGCGGTCGCGCCGTGAGCCGGAAAGCCGTATATTTATCAGGTTATACGGGGGTTGTGAAACATCGGCTCGCGCCTCCCGAATCCACACCGGCGCCCACCGGGCCGGCACCACGCAAGGCCGACCGGTCAGTCCGGGGTCGGCGTCCAGATCAGACAGTCGGAGCGCATGGAAATCGTCGAGAATAACGACCGGATCGAACAGCGGCTGATAGAAGACGAAATGAAAGAATCGTTCATCGATTATTCGATGAGCGTAATCGTGCAGCGGGCTCTCCCGGACGTTCGGGACGGCCTGAAGCCCGTCCACCGCCGCATCCTTTACGCGATGCACGAACAGGGCCTGTCTCCCGGTCGGCCGTACAAGAAATGCGCGACGGTCGTGGGTGACGTACTCGGAAAATACCATCCACACGGTGACAGTGCGGTCTACGATTCGCTCGTCCGCATGGTTCAGGACTTTTCTCTTCGCTATCCCCTGATCGACGGCCAGGGAAACTTCGGTTCGATCGACGGCGACAGTGCTGCGGCCTATCGGTACACCGAGTCAAAGCTCGAACGACTCGCGGTCGAAATGCTGACGGACATTGAAAAGGAAACCGTCGACTACAAGCCGAATTTTGACGACCGCCTGCTCGAGCCCGTCGTTCTTCCGGCGGCCCCCCCAAATCTGTTGATCAACGGCTCGTCAGGCATCGCGGTCGGGATGGCCACGAATATTCCACCGCACAACATCAACGAAGTGGTGGCGGCTTGTCAGGCGCTCATCGACGATCCCGAGACGACGATCGATGAGCTGATGGAGCACGTGAAGGGACCGGACTTTCCGACGGGCGGCCTGGTTTACGGAATCGACGGCATCAGGGATGCCTATACGACGGGTCGAGGCAGAGTCGTGATGCGCGGGCGGGCGCACATCGAGGAAAAGCCGAATGGCGGCGAGCGTATCATCGTGACCGAGATCCCGTTCATGGTGAACAAGAGTCGCTTGATCGAGCAGATCGCCCAACTCGTCCGCGACCGGCGCATCGAGGATATTTCCGATTTACGGGACGAGTCGGCCAGAGACGGAATCCGCGTAGTGATCGATCTGAAACGTGACGCGATTCCCGAGATCGTCTTGAATCAGCTTTTCAAGCATACGCAGATGCAATCGACCTTCGGGGTCATCATGCTGGCCCTGGATCACGGTATTCCGAAGGTGATGAACCTCAAGCAAATGCTCGTGCACTTCCTCGATCACCGGCATGAAGTCGTGGTCCGGCGGAGCGAGCATGATGTGAGGGCTGCGCGTGATCGCGAGCACATCCTCGAGGGTCTGAAGATCGCCGTCGACAACATCGACGAGATCGTAGCGATGATCAGGGGCTCCCGGGATGCTGAAGAAGCCTCGGGCAAGCTGCAGGAGCACTTCGAGCTCAGCGAGATACAGGCCAGCGCGATCCTCGCGATGCGTCTGTCCCGCCTCACGGGTTTGGAAATCGAGAAACTGGAGGATGAGCTCGCGGACGTGCGCAGAGATATCGCTCGTCTCGACGAACTCCTCGCGTCACGTGAGCTCCGGATGTCGACGATCCATGACGAGCTTCAGAACATCGTGGATCGCCACGGCGACGCTCGTCGCACGGAAATCGTTGGCGCGTCGGCCAGCTTTGACCCCGAAGATCTGATCGCCGACGAACCGATGGTGATCACGGTCAGCAACGAGGGCTACATCAAGCGGATCCTCCTCGACACCTATCGTCAGCAGCGCCGGGGCGGCCGTGGAATCGCCGGCATGGGAACGAAGGAAGAGGATTGGGTCGAGCACCTGTTTACGGCGTCCACGCACGATTACCTGATGTTCTTCACGGCACGGGGACAGGTCTACTGGCTGAAGGTGCACCAGATTCCCCGCGCATCGAGGGCGTCCCGCGGCAAGCCGATCGTCAACCTGCTGAACATCTCCAAGGACGAAACGATCGCGTCGATCGTGCGGACGCGAGAGTTTCCGGAGGATCGATATCTGCTGTTCGCCACCCGCGCCGGACAGGTGAAGAAGACGAGCCTCGCCGCCTACTCCAACGTCCGGACCGTGGGACTCAACGCGATCAACATCATGGAAGGCGATGCGCTCATCGACGTGCAGCTCATCGACGAGGGCAACGATATCCTGCTCACGACGCGCAACGGCAAGGCCATCCGGTTCAAAGAGAGCGATGCCCGCGTGATGGGACGCGCCACACAAGGCGTTCGCGGCATTCGGCTGAGTGGGAAGGACAAAGTCGTCGGGATGGTTGTGTCTCGCCGGGAAGGCAGTGTCCTGACGGTCACGTCACGTGGCATGGGCAAACGAACTCTGGTCTCCGAGTACCGACTTCAGCATCGTGGCGGCAAGGGCCTGATCAACTTCCGGCTGACCGACAAGACAGGCCACGTCGTGGCCGCGAAGGAGGTCGTTGACGAAGACGAGTTGATGCTGGTCACGCGCAGCGGCGTGATCAACCGTCAGGGGGCCCATGAGATTCGTGTGATTGGTCGAGTTACGCAGGGCGTGAGGGTGATCTCGCTGGATGA
>CBDUXS010000130.1:0-4024 GCA_965371255.1 uncultured bacterium | reverse complement strand
GAAGGCTATGTCGAATTGCAGCTTCCCTACCTGCAGCTTGCCGTGGGACGCCTGAATCGCGATTGGGGACCTGCGGGCACCGGAGGATTCCTGCGTTCGGCGAACCCGTACAGCCAGGACGAACTCTCATACCGATTCGGGACGGATCGGATCTTCCTTATCGGGTCGCTCTCGGCGCCATCTGACTTCGGCTCCGACACCGTACGCTACGTGGCCATGCACCGACTGGAGGTACGACCGAGCGATCGGCTGATTCTGGCCGTGTCCGAGTCCGTCGTGTATGGCGGCCCGGATGCTCGATTCCGGTTCGCGCTCGCCAACCCGATCGGGATCTGGCAGATCGCGCTCGACGACGGAGATGTTCCCCACAACAAGCTCGGTCAGGTGGACATCTGGTGGCGGGCCTCCGGCGGACTGGCCCTGACCGGTTCCCTGCTCGCCGACGCGACGAACCGGGAGGGCTCGTGCTGCCAGGTGGGCGGCACCTTCGGCGTCGAACTGGCCAGGCTGGCACCCGGACTCCTCGTGCGGGCGCAGGGCACGTTCATTCAGAGCCTGGCCTATCGCACGGAGCTCTCGTGGGAAGAGTATTCCGTGAATCGGGTCGGCTTCGGCTGGGACAAGAGCGACCTCGTGCTGGCTACGCTCGAGGCGGACTGGTTCGCTTCGCCCGCCCTGAGGATCAGCCCGCGGCTCGACCTGCAGGTCCGCGGAGAAGGAGACTTCAGGCAGCTCCGGCCGCCGGGTGACGAATTGCCGGACTTCCCGCGGCTGTTTGTCGGCACGAAAGAGACGACGCTTCGGCCGGCTCTCGGTGGCCGATGGATCTCGGGCGGTAACGCGCGCATTGATATAGAGTGGGACGCGGGCGTGTCGATCATCTCGGACTACGCGAATACCGAGGGCGACGACCGGACCGAATTTACCGGGTCCGTGGCGGTCCGTCTGGCGACGCCCGGATGGAGCCTCGGCCTGCATTGATTCTGTGTTGATTCTGTCTTGCGCCCGCTGCGCATCGTGATACCTTCTCGGCACCTTTCGTCCATCTGTTGATGAACGCCAAACGATACAGAATGATCCCATCCCACAGGTTTTTTGCCGCTCTGCTGGCCGTTGGCGGACTCGCAGGGCTGGCTATCGCCGCAGGCGGTCTGAGCACCACCGAAGCGGCGGGTACGGCTGACACAGCCGCAGGCAGCGATCTCCCCACGGCAGTGCTCCAGGATGCGCGCTCCCTCCCCCTTCTATTGCCGATTGAGCAATACGAGGCGTCCGGAATTACGGCGGAGGAAGCGATCGACGCACACGCCGCTGCGGCGGACGGTCCGGTGCAGCCGATTCCGTTCAGTCACCGGTTCCACGTCCAGGAAATCGGGATGCAGTGTGCCTACTGCCACAGTGGTACGGAATCGTCGCCTGTCGCGACGATCCCGGCCGTGGAAACCTGCATGGGATGCCATCGGATCGTCGGCTCGCAACTGGAACCGATCATGGACCTGCGCGGCTACTGGGATCGCGGCGAGCCTATCCCGTGGGAGCGCGTGTACAAGGTGCCGGACTTCGTCCAGTTTCCGCACGATGCACACATCCGGAACGACCTCGCCTGTGCCGAATGCCATGGTGCCGTCGAGGAGATGGACCGCGTGAGCAAAGTCTCCTCACTCAAGATGGGCTGGTGCCTGTCGTGCCACATGGGTGAAGGCGAGGAGTCGGACTACGCAACCGACCGGCTGCTCGCGCAACAGTTCCCGCCGCCCGCCTTTCCTGACGGCCGGCAGCCCACAGGACTCTACCCGCGCTCGATCGACACCAAATACGGAGCAAGCCGCGGTCCGATCGACTGCACGGTTTGCCACTACTGATCATCGGCATCTCAACGCATGAATAACGGCGACACGAAACGCAACGGAACGGGACCGTCGGTCGAGACGACACGGCGCGATTTCCTGAAGGTTTTGGGCGTGGCCGGCGCGGGGGCCGCCGCGGTCAGCTGCGGTCCGCCGGACATGGGCGACAAGCTCATCCCGTACCTGGTACCGCCGACGGACATCGTCCCGGGAACCAACGTGACGTACGCGACCGTGCTTGCCGGTGCCGGCCCCGAACCGCTGGGCGTGCATGCATGGGTACGCGACGGCCGCATCATCAAGCTCGAAGGCAACCCGGAGTACCCGAACCGAGGCGCCCTGTCGGCCCTGGCGCACTCGACGCTCCAGGACCTGTATGATCCCGATCGCATCGCCGGACCTCGCGAGAAGACGAACGAAGGCTGGTCTGATGCTGACTGGGAGACAGCGATCAAGGCCGCTGCCGCAACCATCGGGTCGGGGCGAACGCTGCTGATCACGCCGCCCGTTACGGGCACGGCGGCCACACTGTATGCAGCCTGGGTCGAAGCTGTCGGAGCGGAGTGGCTGGCCTGGGAACCGCTGGGTCACGAGGCGATGCGTGCGGCCAACGAAATCGGGTTCGGACGATCCGAGGTGCCGCATTACGATCTGGCCGCCGCGGACCACGTGGTCTCCTTCGGTGCCGACTTCATGGCTACATGGCTTGCGCCGGTTGAGTTCGCCGGCGGATTCGCCGAGGCGCGCTCCATGGAAGGTGGGTCGCCGGCCAAGCTGACGTTTGTGGGCCCGCGCCTCTCGCTTACCGGCATGAACGCCGACCAGTGGTTGCCGGCCCGGGCGGGCAGCGAGGTCGCCGTGGCGCTGGCCGTCGCGCACGAAGTGGCGCGCCGGAAGGGCGGCGGGCAGGCAGCGCGCGTGCAGGCGATGCTGGCGCCTTTCACGCCGGATGCGGCGGCGGAATCGTCCGGAGTGGATGCCGCGCGGATTCGGGCGCTGGGCGAAGAGTTCGCGGCGGCGCGGGCGCCGGTTGCCCTGCCACCCGACGTGTCGGGCCAGGGGGTTTACGCCACGGAAGCGCACCTGGCCGTCGGCCTGCTCAACTACGTCGCGGGCGCCGTCGGCAACACCGTCCGATTCCAGGGCGGTCCGCGTCGGGGGCCGGCAGCCTCGTACACGGAAATCCGCGCGATCGCTACACGCATGCGCGAGGGTGACTTCCGTACGGTCGTCACCGCGGGCGTGAATCCGGCGTATGCCCTGCCCGAAGCATCCGGCTTCGCCAGCGCACTCGCCGACGTGGCGAACCACCTGTCGCTGAACCCGCATGCGGACGAGACGGCAGTGACGGCCGGTTGGCAGCTTCCTTCGCATCACGAGTTGGAGTCGTGGGGCGACGTGGAAATCAAAGCAGGCGAATTCGGAATCGCGCAGCCCGCCATGCAACCGGTATTCGACACGCGGCAGCGCGAAGACATCCTGCTGCAGATCGCCGCCGAGTTGGGTTCCGATCTCGGTGCGACGGACTACAAGACCTACCTCCAGAACGCATGGCAGGACGCGGCGGGATCGAATTTCGACGCCTGGTGGCACGGTGCGCTGAGCGACGGCGCCGTGATCACGCGCGACACGGATCTCTCGGAAGCGGCTCCCCCGCTGACCGCGGCGGCGGCGAATTACACTTTCACACTGCCCGCGGCCACAGACGGTCTGTCGTTGGTGCTCTATCCGACCGCGCAGTTCTTCGATGGGCGGGGCGCGAACCGGTCCTGGATGCAGGAGCTTCCGGACGCCGTTACGAAGGCGGTGTGGAATTCCTGGGTGGAAATCCACCCGGAGACGGCTGGCCCTCTGGGGATCGAGACGGGCGATCTCGTGCGGGTCACGACCACGACCGGATCGCTGGAAGCGCCGGCTTACGTGTATCGCGGCATCCGGCCTGACACGATCGCCATTCCGCTGGGCCAGGGACACACGGAGTACGGACGGATCGCGGCAGGACGGGGCGTCAATGCGGTCGCGCTGCTCGACGGCACGGCGGATCCGCGGAGCGGGGCGCTGGCCTATGGCGGTGCGTCGGCGGAGCTCACGGCCGTCGGGACACGGGGCCGGCTCGCCGTCATGCAGGGAAGCGACTTCGACTTCGATCGGGAAATTGCCGAGCTGATCAGCGTCGA
>CBDUXS010000129.1:0-4024 GCA_965371255.1 uncultured bacterium | reverse complement strand
TCATCGTCGAACGCGAACAACGCCACGTCGATTACGGTGAGCACACGGGTGAGGAGATTCGAAGCCTCGAGCGCATCGAGTCGCTGGTCGTGGAACATCTGCGCCAGCTCGTTCACCTCGTACAGGATCAACCCGAGGGCATCTTCGCGTCCGTCCGAGCGTGTGCGGAGAGAGTAGTCTCCCTCGCGCAGGGCCTCCAACATGTTTGAAACGGAATGCAGGGGTCGAATCAGCCGCTCCCGCAACATGAATACGAGGCTGATCCACACGAGAACAACGACGATGGTGAGCGTCCACTGCGTACGCGGCGCGAACCCGCCCATCCACAGGAGTGTCAGCGCGACGATGATGGCCGGCATCCCGGATACGAGCGCCAGACCCGGGATCAGCCGCTGATAACTGAGACTTCGCCGTCTCCGCTCCGATTGTGGTTGCCGTCTCATGCGGTCCCCCGGCCCTCCGTCAGACGTGAAGTCCGTGGCGCTTAAGTCTGCGGTAGAGCGCGCTTCGGCTGAGGCCGAGATCGTCGGCTGCGCGGCTCACGTTTCCCCGATTGCGCGTCAGGGCCTTGCGAATGAGAATTCTCTCCGCCTCGTCGAGCTCCATGTTCTCCAGGCTGAGCGATCCCTCCGGAGCCTGACGCAGGCCCAGATGCTCCAGGTCGATCGTCGAACCGTCCGCCAGCAGCACGGCTCGCTCCACGGCGTGCCGCAATTCCCTTACGTTTCCGGGCCATAGATGCCGAAGCATCGCGTCCAGAGCCGCACTCGACAGTTGCATGTCGGATCTGCCGTACTTCTGGCTGCTTGCACCGAGGAAGTGCATGGCGAGCAACGGGATGTCTTCGCGTCGGTCACGTAATGGCGGAAGCCTCACCTCGACCGTATTCAGACGATAGAACAGGTCCTCTCGAAAGCGTCCTTCCGCGGCCGCGCGATCCAATTCGGAATTAGTCGCCGTGAGGATGCGCGCATCGATGCGCCGGGTCTTCGACGATCCTACGCGCTGCAACTCTCCGGTCTCGATCACGCGCAGCAGTTTGGCCTGCTGCGCCAGGGGCACGTTCCCAATCTCGTCGAGGAACAACGTTCCGAGGTGAGCGACCTCGAAATACCCGAGGCGATCGTTCCGGGCGTCGGTAAAAGCACCCTTCACGTGTCCGAACATCTCGCTCTCGAACACGCCAGCGGATAATCCGCCCGTGTTGACCGTGATCAACGGCCGATCGCTTCGCGCCGAGGTAGCATGCAGCCAGCGCGCTACGACTTCCTTTCCCGTCCCGGGTTCGCCCGTGATCAACACATTGGCATCGGATGGACCGACTTTTTCGATCAACCGGAGCACGGGCTGCATCGCCTTGGATTCGGCGATCAGTGGCGGAACGTCGGCTCCGGTGCGGAGGATCTCGACTTCTGCCTGCAGCGCCTGCGCCTTTCGAACGGCACGCCCCAGCTCGAGTTGACTGCGGATGGTCGCCAGCAGGCGCTCATTGTCCCAGGGTTTCTCGATGTAGTCGCGGGCGCCACGGCGAATCGCCTCGACGGCCGTCGGAATGCTGCTCCATGCCGTCATGACGATGATCGGGAGCGTGCTGTCCAGGGCCTGAATCCTGGGAAGCAGCTCGAGGCCTTCCTGCCCGGATGTCGTGTCCCGCGTGTAGTTCAGGTCCAGCAGAAGAACGTCGAAGTCGTCCGACTGGAGCAACTCGAGCACTTCCGCCGGCGAAGCGGCGGTCTGTGTGATGTATCCCTCGCCCTTCATCAACAGACGGAGCGCTGCGAGGACGTCGTGCTGGTCATCGGCGACGAGAATCTTCGTTTTCGTTCCTGCAGTCACTCGGTTTCCTCCGTCACTTGGCCGTTCCTGCTCTTAACACGCGCCAGCTATTCAACGATTCGGCCGTCGAACAGATGAACCGTGCGCTCCGCGAATGGCGAGTAGCGTGGGTCATGCGTCACCATGAGAACGGTGGACCCGGCTGTGTGAAGGTCCTTCAACAACGCCATCACGGCTTCGCCGTTGGTCGAATCAAGATTCCCCGTCGGCTCGTCGGCGAGCAGGATCAACGGATCACCGGCAACAGCTCGCGCCGCGGCTACACGCTGTTGCTGACCTCCCGAAAGCTGGCCGGGATAGTGGTCTATTCGGTGTGACATGCCTACTCGTTCCAGTGCCTCGAGTGCTCGCCGTCGCCGCTCCGCTTGCGGAAGGCCGCGATAGCTGAGTGGCAGGTCGACGTTTTCCAGCACGGTGAGGTCACCGATCAGATTGAACGCCTGGAAGATGAAGCCGATTTGTTGATTTCGGACCCTGGCTCGCTCCTGCGGTCCGACTTGGGACATCGGGTGTCCGTTCAGCCAGTACTCACCCGCAGACGGTGAGTCGAGCAGACCTATCACCGCCAGCAGAGTCGACTTCCCGCACCCTGAGGGACCCATGACTTCAACGAATTCGCCGTGAGCGATCTCGAGATGTACGTCCGCAAGCGCGTGCGTCTCCATTTCGTCCGTATAGAACACCTTGCGCAGACCCTCGAGCTTGATGAGCGGGCCAGAATTCCCGGCCATGCTGGAAGCCATTCTACCGGATTTCAATGAAGTCGAGCTCGTCAAATTCCGACACGTCCGAGACGATGATTCGATCACCAATTTCAAGGCCCGACAGCACCTCGATGCGATCCGCCGAGCCGCGGCCGAACCGTACCTTCACGCGCTCCGCATGCATCCCGTCTTCCGAGACGCGAAAGACCATGGACGACTCGTCAAAGACGGCGTAAGCGGGCCGATCGACGAAAACGGCGTCATCGAGCGTTTCGAGTTGAATCATCGCATGAACCTTATGGCTGCCGTCCTCGGGAATGCGCGGGTTCTCGTCGAGCGTAACCGATATGTCCAGCACCTTCTTTCCGCGATTCAGCTCGACGCTGGCGACCCGTCCCGAGACGATCACTGTCTCGGACTCGAGGGTCACCGGCTGTCCGGATTCAATCTCGGATCCCTCCGACACATAGACCTCGAGCTCGGCTTTCAGTCGGTCCGACAGCGCAACACGGAGCAGCATCGCTCCACCGGCAACTACGCTGCCCGATTCCACCGCCAGCTCCTCAACGACCCCGTCGCCGGACGCCCGCAATGTCAGCGAGATCAGCCGCTGACGTTCCGACTCGACGATCGCCTCCAGCCAACGCAGTTCGTCTCGCTGAGCCGCCACCTGGTCTTCCGTGGACGTGCTGATCAGCTCGAGCCGCTCTTCATCGGCCGCCAGCCGCCTGGCGAGGGTCCGCAGCCTCTCTTTGGCCCGGAGCACACTGAACTCATCGGACTTGGCGTCCGCTAACGACACCAACTCTTGGAGCTCGCCTTCAGCGAGCAGATAGGTGGCCCGCGTGTCGGCGATCGCCGCTTCGAGAGCCAGCCTCCGGGCAGACTGCTCCCGCCTGAGAGCAATCATACCCGCGCGTGCGGAGGCGAATTTCTGTTCCGCTTTGTCAGCGGCAAGTTGGATGTCCCGGTTCGACATCTCGATCAACCGGTCGCCGCTCCGTACTTCATCGCCCGCCGCCACGTAGACAACCGCAATCCTGCCGGCCTGCTCCGCTCGTACGATCTCGACCCGATCCGGAACAAAACTACCCCAACCATAAACATGCCTGGCCATCGGCCCGCGCCGGACCTGTCCGAGTACCACAAGCTCGCGATCGACACCGGCGACGGCCGGTTGCAGTGTCTCCAGGAATAAAGTGATCCCAGCCAGACCGACGACAACGAGGAGGACCCACACGATGCGGTTCGTTCGCCTCGAGCGGACCCGGCTTCTATCCATACCTGACGAGTCCGCGCCGTTCGGTTTCCCGCTCGCCCGCCCGCTCTCAGGATGCAATTGATGGATGCTTGACACTCCCGCCGTTCCCCTCCCCCCAGGACTGTTCCCAAGGGGTGCGAGTATAACCTTCGGAAACTCCTGCCGCCCACACGCGGCATCCGTAGCAGATCATTCCGCCGTAGATGCAACGCCTGTGCCAACT
>CBDUXS010000128.1:0-4059 GCA_965371255.1 uncultured bacterium | reverse complement strand
CGGGACGTATGTGCTTCATGACAGGGAGCGGGATGTACCGATTCCGCCTGGAGCGCATGACGACGTGTCGTTCTTCTATTTTCTCCGGCTGTCTCCGCTCGAGATCGGACGCCGTTACGAGTACGACCTGTTCTTCAAGCAGGAAGGCAACCCGGTGGTACTCGAAGTGCTCCGGCGGGAGACGATTCGCGTTCCGGCCGGCACGTTCGCGACGATCGTAGTGCGGCCGACCATCAGGACCCGCGGTCTGTTCTCGAAGGGTGGCCGGGCGGAAGTCTACGTCACGGATGACGAACGGCGAATCGTAGTTCGGGTGAAGACGAGAATGTCGATCGGGAGCGTAAACCTCTACCTCACGAATTACGTTCCCGGTGAGTCCGGGTCGCTCATCGAGCCGCCATCGGGCTGAATTCGCTTCGCGGTCGGGCTGAATTTTCAGGTAATACGGGCCTTTGCGCACCTCGACGGGGCCGGATATATTCGGGCCGCAAGCAAACACCCGGATCGCCGGATAGCTATTGACCTCTGACAAGGAGCACACGCTTGGGTTCGTCGAAGTACAAACCTACCAGTCTTGAAATGGCTCGTGACGAGCTGTTCAGCCACATACGACGCTGCGGAGTCCTGGACGCCGAAACCACTGAACGATCAGAATGGATGTCTGACACGGTCGGATACCTTGGAGAACGGTATCCGGACCTCGGTGAAACCGAACTGTCGGAATTGAGGGACATCGGCCACCGGTACTGCCAGCCGGCAATTCCTCACGGCCCTAACGGGTCCGGAACAGTTGAGGCGGCCGACTGACCACACGTGGGTAGAACGACCTGAAACTTACAGCCTGAGGTGACGCGATGACGACGGCCCTGTTGTTGTTGGCCGTGCTCGTGCTGGTACTCGCGAACGCCTTCTTCGTTGCCGCCGAATTCGCGCTCGTCGCCGTTCGGCGGTCCCGGATCGAGGAGCTGGCCGAACGTGGCGACCGGATGGCGCAGCGGGTTCGAGCGGCGCAGGAAAACCTCGACCGCACGATTTCGGGAACGCAGCTCGGGATCACGATCGCGTCGCTCGGCCTTGGCTGGATTGGCGAGCGGGCGTTTGCGCGGCTGATCGAAGGTTTGTTCGCCAACCTTCCTGATCCGCTGTCGGTCATCTCGACCCACGCCGTGGCCGTGGCCCTGGCGTTCGCGTTGATCACGTTTCTCCACATCGTCCTGGGCGAGCTCGTACCCAAGTCTGCAGCGTTGCTGCGGCCGGAGACCGTGAGCCTGTGGGTAGCCGGGCCGTTGAACCTGTTCAACATGCTCGTCTCGCCTGCCATATTCGTCCTCAACGGCACCGCACAGTTGATCGTGCGTGCTGCCGGCGGAGGTGCGCTCACCACCGACGGGCGCGTACACAGTCCCGACGAGATCGAAATCCTGCTGAGGCACAGCCGGGCGGAAGGCGTGGTCGAACTCGACGAGGAAGCGATGATCCACGGTGTGTTCGAGCTGACACGCACGGTGGCGCGGGAAGTCATGACCCCGCGACTCGACATCGTCGCGTTTCCGGAGGGCACGAAACTGGAGGAAGTGCTCGCGACGGCGGCCGAAACAGGGTTCAGCCGATTCCCCGTCTACCGCGACACGATCGACGATGTGGCCGGCGTGGTGCTGGTCAAGGATCTGCTCACGTGGGTCGCCAGGCCCGACACGAAGGACGAATTCAACCTCGAGCGCGTGATGCGTCCGCCGTTCTTCGTTCCCGATACCAAGCCCGTGGACGATCTTCTGGCCGAATTCAGGCGCCAGAAGGTGCACATGGCGATCGTCGTGGACGAGTTCGGCGGCACGGACGGCGTCGTCACCCTCGAGGATCTCGTCGAAGAAATCGTCGGAGAAATCTTTGATGAACACGACGTTGCCGAAGTCGAGATCGAAGTGCTGGGCGGCGGTCGTGTCTCGGTGGATGGCGGAGCGGACCTCGGGGATCTGTTGGATCAGTTCGATGTAGGTCAGGTTGAGGGGAAGGACGATTACGATTCGGTCGCCGGATACGTGATCGGGAAGCTCGGCCGGATTCCCTCCGCCGGAGAATATGTGGCGTTTGGAACTGCCACCCTGAAAGTGATCGAGACGCAGGATCAGAGAGTTACCAGGCTGGAGTTATGCTTGCCCGGCAGCGGCCTGGACGAGGAGTCGGAACCCGCAACCGACGGGAGATAGACTCACGATGAAAGCCGAATTCTGGAGCTCCGAAGAGTACGACGGCCAGGCGCAGAGACAGTACGAGGCGGGCGAGTATGATGCGGCGCTGAAAATCCTCACGGAGGGGGCGTCCATGTATCCGTCGGCGGTCGAACTCCGCGTATCCCTCGGCTACACGCAACTGGCGAGGGAAGAATTCGTCCGGGCAAGGCGGGCATTCGCGGAGGCGTTGGAACTCGAGCCGGACCACGAGGACGGTCTGGTGGGGCTGGGAGACTGCCACCTCCGGCTGGGAGAGCGGGCCCGCGCACTGGCCTTGTTCGAGCGTGTGATCGAACTCGGATTCAGTCGGGATCTCGACCTGATGCTCACCGCCGGTCGCGCGTTGTTGCGCGAGGGTCTGCTCAAACAGGCGGAGCGATTCTTCCGCATGGCCGTCGCCGCGAACGACGAGAGCGCTGAAGCCGCGGCCGATCTCGCATATACGCTGCATCGCCGTGGCGATGGCGACGCGGCCCGCACCTGGCTGGAGGCGGCACTCGAGCTCGACGGGTCGAATACCGATGCCCGCGCGCTGCTTGCCAATCATCTGTACGAGATCGGTGATCGACGGGCGTCGCTGGCGCATTTCGAGCTCATCCCCGCCGGGTCACTGTGGGACTCGCTGACGGTGTGGCGCGTGATCGAGCTGTTGCGCGCATGCCGGCAGGAAGTGGATGACCAGGGGGCCATCCGGCCGTACCTGGATCGCCTCGATGAGCTGTTTGAAGAGATGACGCCGGAGGACCGACTGTTCGAGGAACTGGCCCTCGCGGCCGAAGAGGGTCTGGATTCCGTCGTGCGCGGCCAGCTGGACATGTTCAGGCCGGGCGCGGAAGCCGTCCCGGTGCGCATGGACGGGCCGGGGGACGATTGGACGGCGGTGATCCAGATGCTCTGCCGCATGTCGTCCAATCCCGATCGGACCGTCGAGCAATTCATGCAGGACACGGCACGGCGCATTCGCCGTACCATGGGACTCGCGCTCCCGACCGACGATCCGGGGGCATTCCTCGAGGCGTCGGCCCGGGCCGGCGTATTGCGTCTGGACGACCGAAGCGAAGGAGCCGAAGGATGAGCGAGCGCCAGGGAGCCGCCAGATGAGCGAGCGCCAGGAAGCCGCCAGATGAGCGAGCGCCTGTTCGAATTGTTGTGCGAACGAATGGCCGGCGAGCAGGTCGGCCTCGATGAGCCGGTCACGATTGCGGAACTCCATAAACGACTGCTGCCGTATCACGCCTGCCGCGACGTATTCGAATTCGCCACGAAGGCGGAGTACGACCTCGAGATTCTGCGGTTGCTGGCAAACACGGACCGGGTCGAAGTGCCGGAATCAGCATTGGCCAAGGCGGTGCTTGAGGAAACCCGGCAGCCGGAACCCGGTCTGGGATTCCTGCAGCGCTTCGCGGCCTCGGAGATCCGCCTCAAGAAGCCGATAGCTGAGGCGCCAGTGTCTGTGCCCGCGTCGGCGCCCGCGTCTGCGCCTGCGTCTGCGCCCGAATCCGATCCGACCGCCGGCTGTCGAGCTTGCGGGGCTACACTCCCGACGATCGAGGGGGCGCGGTACTGCCCCGCGTGCGGTAAGGACCAGGTGTTTCCGAAGTGTACAGGATGCAGTGCCGAGCTTGACGAGGACTGGAGATACTGCGCCCTGTGCGGTATTCTGGTTGATCTTGAAACCTAGAAGTGCAATGTGGATGTGATCCAGATTTCGACATGCCATAAAGGAGCAGTCATAACATGATTCAGCGTTCCAGCAGTTCGTGGATGATTCTTATCGTGGCGGCATTCGGCCTCGCAGCCTGTGGTGGAGATGCAGGCGAGGCGACCA
>CBDUXS010000127.1:0-4110 GCA_965371255.1 uncultured bacterium | reverse complement strand
GGCGGGCGATGGTACGCGAGCACGACGAAATCGTGGGCGTGGACGCCGGCATCCTGATGCATCCGCAGGTGTGGGTGACCAGCGGTCACGTGGACACGTTCTCCGATCCGCTCGTCGAGTGCTTGAATTGTCACCGGCGCTTCCGCGCGGACGAACTCGATGAACTCGAAGCGGGCCGGCCCGATGCCCAGGGATGCCCCGTGTGCGGCACGAAAGGAAAATTCACCGAGCCGCGGCAATTCAACCTGATGTTCAAGACTTTCATGGGGCCGCTGGAAGACGACAGCGCCGTGGCCTACCTGCGTCCGGAAACGGCGCAGGGCGCCTACGTCAACTTCAAGAACGTACTCGACAGCTCGCGGGTGAAGGTGCCGTTCGGCATCGCGCAGGTGGGGAAGGCATTCCGGAATGAGATCACGCCCGGGAACTTCATCTTCCGGACCCGCGAATTCGAGCAGATGGAAATGCAGTACTTCGTAGAGCCGGGCACCGACGAAGAGTGGTTCGAGACGTGGCGGGAGCGTCGCCGCGCCTGGCTCGGCGCGATTGGACTGCGGGACGAGCGACTGCGTGTCTACGAGCACCCCGACGACAAGCTCGCCCATTACGCGAAGCGTGCGATCGACTTCGAGTACCTGTTCCCGTTTGGATGGAACGAGCTGGAGGGCGTCCATAACCGCACGGACTTCGACTTGTCGCGGCACCAGGAAGCATCCGGCAAGAAGCTCGAATACGTGGACGCGCCCACGAATTCGCGTTTCGTCCCGTTCGTGATCGAGACGGCGATCGGCCTCAACCGCCTGTTGCTGGCCGTCCTCTCCGATGCCTATCACGAGGAGGAAGTAGAGGGCGAAACGCGTGTCGTGCTGCGCCTGCGTCCGTCCCTCGCACCGACGTCCGTCGCCGTGTTCCCGCTCGTAAAGAAAGACGGAATGCCGGAGATAGCAGAGAAGATTGTCGCTGATTTGCGTGGATCGATGTCCACTTTCTACGACGCGGGCGGTTCGATCGGACGCCGCTACCGGCGCCAGGACGAGACGGGGACGCCGTTCTGCGTCACGGTGGACGGGCAGAGCATGGAAGACGGCACCGTGACAGTGCGGGACAGAGATACGCTCGAGCAGGATCGTGTGTCGGCCGATACGCTGCGTGGCGTCTTGATCGATCGGCTCGCCAGTTCGCCGGTTACCTGAACAAGCCCGGCAGCCCATGAGCCTGACTGTCAGCGAGATTCGCGACCGGGCCGAGCGCTTCTACGCCGCACTGGCCGAGGAACTGTTCGAGGCTCGCGCCGGTCGAAAGGCATGGCCCCAGCTGGGCGCCCTGTTCGCCTCCGAGAGCATCCTCGAGTTTTCCACCGCGATCCCTGTCATCCAGAGAGAGTTGTCATCCGCTTCAGGTGACGAATTCCGCTGCCTGGAGCGTTTGCTCGCCTGGGTCGCCGAACACCACATTCGGTCCGCCAACGCCGGACTGGACGATGAATTCGAGCAATGGGTCGCGACCGCAACCATGCCGCACCAGGGCAGCAACGTACCCGTGCGCACGCTTCCAAGCCTGATCAGCAGTACGGAAGATCGCCCGACGCGACGCGCGCTGGACACACTCCGCTCGGACGCCATGGCCGACGCCCTGCCACTGCAGCTCGACCGACTGAATCGTTGGAGAACCGCTTCGGTCGAGCTGGGATTCGGTGAGTACCGGAAAGCCCTGCAACGTCTCACCGGACTCAACCTCGTAGCGGTTCTTCAGGAGGGGAGACGCCTGGTCGAAGACACGAACGAACTCTATTTTGATCACCTCGGTCGATATCTGTCGATGCACCTGGGTTTGTCGGCAGCCGATGCCGAAGGACATGACGCTGACTGGCTTGTACGGCAGTCCTGGTCCGACGGGACGTGCGATGAAGCAACGGTGCTCGAGGCCGTGGGCGGCGATCTGCGCGACATTGGCCTGCCGCTCGAAGCAGAAGGCCGAATCGAGTTGGCGGTCGAAGCCTTCCCGTCACCCGGCATGCGGCCGAATTGCGCGGCGATCCAGGTTCCAAGCCGGATTCGCCTGTTCGTCACACCGACGACTTCAGCTCCCGGCCTTCGGACGCTCCTGCGCGAGATCGGTCGTGCCATGCATTGGGCCTACACGTCGCCGCGGCTGCCCTTCGAGTTGCGAACCCTGGGCGATGGAGCGGTCGTCGACGCTCACGCCACCCTGTTTGGCGGACTGAGTCGATCAGCGAGCTGGGTGCGCCGGGTGCACGTTCTCCAGGGGGATGCACTCGGAGAATACATTCGGCTCGCGGCGTTCCTGGAGCTCTACGCCCTGCGTCGCATGGTGGCCCGCCTCGCGTTCGATATCGAGCTGTCGGAAAGCGAACGTCCGGGAGCGATGGGACCCCGATGGGCGGAATTGCTGTTAGAGGTAACGGGGTTCCGTCACGATCCGAGAGGGTTCCTCGCGCAACTGGGGCAGCGGTTCGGCGTGGCCCGACAACTGAGGGCCCGGATGCTGGCCGCACTGCTGACGCACGAGCTGGAATCAAGGTTCGATGAGGATTGGTATCGAAACCCATCCACGGGCCCGTTTCTCGGAGACTGGCTGGCAGCGGGCCTGACGTACGATGCTCGTGAACTGGTGACGAAACTCGGGGCCCGGGACCTCACATCAGACGAACTCGTGGCTTCGATTCGCCGCCGACTGGAGGTGTAGTGACCGGACGAAATACGGCAGGGCTTCTCGTGGCAGCCGCACTCATCGGCCCGATTCAGCTGTCGGCACAGGAGTCGGGGCGCGACCGGCCACTTCCCACGCCGGCAGAGCGACTGGACTACCTGGCCTTCACGGCTGTTGACGAAGTCGTGCCCTACCTGGCCGCACTGGTGCAGGCGACGGACGGATTCGAACTCGACACGCTCGTCCTCCTGAACGACAGGATCAGCGGCATCGTACCGCTTCCCGTCGCGCGAATCCCTGTCCTGTCGGCACTTGGCGACACACCTGCCGTGCGGGTTCTCATCCTCGGTTCTCAGCACGGCACCGAGCGGTCGGGACTCGAGGTCGGGCTGCGCATTATCCGCGATCTCGTGGACGGCGATCTCGAACCGTTGCGGCAGACACTGGACGTTCGCGTAATCCCGATGACCAATCCTCTGGGAGTCGCCCGACGCACGAGGGGAGCTGCGGGAGGCGTCGATCTGAATCGTGACCATGTCGCCCTGGCTACGGCCGAGGCCCGTGCCATCTGGGAGGAAGTCGCCGATTGGCGGCCCCACCTCGTGCTGGATCTACACGAACTGGGGCCCACGGAGTATACGGTGCAGATCGGTGTCCCGACGCACCCCAATGTCGATCGCCGACTGACGGAATTCGCCAGGTACTACATGCTTCCCCAGGTCGCCAACCAGTTGGCTCGTGCCAACATCTGGTTCCACGAATACGTCGCGGCATGGACCAAAGACGAAGACGGAACCGGAGTCGACGACGAGGCAGGAACTTATTACACGCCGGCACCGCTCGAGGCGGCCAATGCCCGCAACGCGTTCGCCCTGACGGGCGCGGTGTCCTTTCTGGTGGAGACTTCTTCATCGCGTGACATCATGGGCCTGGAGCAGCGGACCGAGCGGGTGTACGTGACGACGCGGGCGTTCCTCGAGGCCGCGGTGTTGCTGGCCGGCGAACTCGCGACCGTGGTCGAAGGAGCGTCCGTATTGCGGGACAACTCACTTTCCGTTGCAGCTCGATATGAGGCCGCTTCGCCCGAGTCGAGACTGGCGTGGGTACGGCTGAACGAGCGTGGTCTGCGGGTGAGAACGACGCTCAGCCCCTGGTTTCAGGCCATCAAGATAGAGGCGGCACTGAGCGTGCCGCTCGGATGGATGATCGAGTCCCGCGGCGGTGAACTGATCGGTTCCCTCAAGGCACATGGGTTTGCCGTCGAGCGACTGGACGAGCCGACTGCGCGCGCGGTGCAGGTATACCCGGCCTGTCCCGACCGCGCGGCGGACGCGTCGATCGAGTCGCCGGAGACGCATCAGTTTCCGGCGGGCTCGTGGTGGGTATCGGCCGATCAGGCGGGCGCGCGGCTACTGTTCACGATGGTCGAGCCGTGGTCGC
>CBDUXS010000126.1:0-4224 GCA_965371255.1 uncultured bacterium | reverse complement strand
GGAAAAGTCCGCCCAATATCGGGTCGGGTGCGACGCAAGAGCAAGCAGAGGCGGTCGATGGCCCCGCGAATCAGGTGTTCAGGCCTTCAAGAAACGCGTGCGCGGTGGAGGACCACCCATATCGTCGGGCCCGCCGTTTACCGGCATCGCCGAAACGTGCGGCCAGGTCGTGGTCGGTCAGAATGCGCACGAGGGCTTCGGTGAGCGCAATGTGATCACCGGGAGGGACGAGCAGGGAAGTCTCACCGTGTGGGGCAACTTCCGGTACCGCGCCCGCCGCCACGGCGACGACGGGAAGGCCGTGAGACATCGCCTCCAGGAAAACGATGCCGAATCCTTCCTGAAGGCTGGGCAGGCAGAACACAGACGCACGAGCGTACTCATCATGAAGCGCCGGGACCGAATCGAGCGACCCGAGGAAATTTACTTCGTGCCGCAGTCCGAGCTGCGCGGCGAGACGACGGGTCCTGGCCAACTCGGGCCCGTCTCCGACGATGCGCATCGTGACGCCCGGGACGGCGGCCAACACGCCCAGCATCGCCCGCAGCAGGGTAGTGGAATCCTTACGCCGATACTGGCGCGCGACGGACAGGATGATCGGCGCCGGCAGGGACCCGGTATTCCGCGATCCTGCGGAGTTGTCCGGCGCGATTTCGGGATCGATGCCCTCCGGCGCCAGTCGAACGCGATCGGGCCGGAGGCCGTATGCTTGAATCGCCTTTCGTCTGCTGTACTCGCTGGTCACGAACACCCGGTCCGCAGACCGTGCGTTCCGGCCCTCCAATGCCGACCACACACCGAATCGCAGTCTACTCCACCCCGCTTCGAACCGGCGCTCATCGGCTGCAATGCCTTTGAGTGCAACGACGTAACGGCTGTGTACTAACGGCGGTAATGCCCAGCCGTCGTAATCGAATCCAACTACGACTTCGTAACTGTCCGCGACTTCTGCCACCCGGGTCCGTAACGTCAGGTTGTAGGACATGCGCGTGGCGTTCACGGACCAGAGCGTGTGCCGAGGACGCAGGACATGCACGGAATGCCCGAGGGAGCGAAGCCCTGAGGCGAGACCGGCGATCGCGACGGTGGAACCGCTGCCGTCCGCCCGGTTGCGCACCCAGGAATCAAGAAATAGGAAATTCAGGCGGTGAGTCTCCGTACCTCAGCTGTCGTAGGTGCGCTCGATCTTGGCCGCCAGAATGAAGTCACTCTCGGTAAGACCGTCGATCTTGTGTGTCCAGACCTCGATCGTCACGCGGCCCCATGTCAGGTAGATGTCCGGGTGGTGACCTTCGGCCTCGGCGAGTTCGCCAACCTGGTTGGTGAACGCGAGGGCGGAGACGAAGTCAGGGAACTGAAACTCACGGCGAAGGTGGTGTCCATCCACGATCTTCCAGTCGCCGTCGAGGAGATCCAGGAGACGGGCAAGTTCGTCGCCTTCGAGTGGAGGTACACCTCCACGGCAGGGAATACAGGTCTTCGCAGCCAGATCGGTCATGATTGCCTCATCGGTTGTCGCGGAATTCCGGTCCTATGCGTTCCCGTTCACCGCCGCGGCTTCTACGGACTCAGCTAATACGATACGATCCCGTCCGGCCCGCTTCGCGGCGTACATGGCATCGTCGGCCGCCCGCATCAACTCCTTCGGATCCTGTCCGTCTTCCGGGAAAAACGCTATGCCGACAGAGGCGGACAGGTCGATGGCCCCCTCGGGAATTCCTTCCAGCGAAAGGTGCCGAATCCGGTTTCTAACCCGCTCCGCAATGGCCATCGCGAGAGAGTGGTCGCACCGCAGCAGCAGCAGGGCAAATTCCTCACCCCCCAACCGCGCCGCCCTGTCGCTGTCGCGGACGGAGTCCCGCAGCGCGACAGCAAGGAGTTCCAGGACCCGGTCACCGACCTGATGTCCGAATTGATCGTTGACGTCCTTGAAGTGATCGAGGTCGAGCATGATCAGCGCCATCGTTTCCTTGTACCGGGCGGCCCGCAAGACATTCTCGTCCAATTGCCGAATGAAGTGGCGGCGGTTATGGAGGCCCGTGAGCCCGTCCGTGATCGCCAACCGCCGGGTTTCTTCGAGCAGCTGACCGCCCCGAATCACCGCGGCGGCCTGATGGGCAATGAGAGACAGTGTCTGGATCTCGTTCGGCCCGAAGGCGTCAGGCTCGACGGATTCGGCATTCAACACGCCGACCGTCTTGCCTTCGGCGACCATGGGAAGCGCGAGTTCGCACCGCGCACCGGGAATGCCGGGAATATAGTGGCCTGCGTCGAGTGACTGCAGATCACGAATGTGCTGGGTTTCCCTCGTCTCGGCGCACCGACCCGTAACTCCGTATCCGACGGGTATCTCAAGGTAGGGGGCGGCCGCCTGATAGCCCTCGCCTGCTGCGAGACGGAGCACGTCTTTCTCGGGATCGAGAAGAAGTATGGCGCACTGAGCCTCCGGGACGATCTCCCGAGCGACTTCCAGCATCTGGTTCAGCGTGGCGCCGAGCGCTCCGGCCTCGCTCGCAAGTTTGCTGATCTGGTGCAGAGCCTCGAGTTGGGCAACCCGACCCCGCAGTGCCTGCTGGGCTTTGAATGCAAGAATTGCCAGCGCGGCCTGAGCACCCAGCACCGTCAACAGCTTCTCGTGTTCCTCGGTGAATGCGTCTTTGCGCTCGGATTCGACGTTGATCACGCCGGCAACCTGGCGACCTGCGACCAACGGCACGGCCATGTTGGAGCGAGCCTCAGGAAGACCCTCACGGTAGCGGCGATCGATGCGCACATCGCCGACGCGCACCGACCGGCCGCTCTGGACGGCCCAGCCGCTCAGTCCTTCGCTCGATGAGAGCACGTTGCTCAACAACTCTTCACGGCGATCACCGTAACCCCGAAGCGCGGCGACGCGCAGAGTGTCGGCCTCCTCGTCGTACAGCATCAGGGCGGCATGCTCAAAGCCGATGAGCTGCTCGGCCTGATTGAGTACTTCCTCGAGGGTTTCCTCGAGACTGGGACGGATTCCAATCGCCCGGGTGCTTTTGTAGAGAGCCGAAAGGGCGACCATCTCGCCACCAGGTACGGATGCGAGACGGCCTCGGCCGGACCGGTTTCGCTTGTCAGCGCTTGCCACCGTAGGTCACCTCGAATTCCAATGTCTGCCCGTGCCGGATCATTCGCACCGTCGCACTCCTGCCCACCGTTGCCGCGATCAATAGCACGATTCGGACCGCTCCTGCTCCGGGCGCCGAGTTCAGCCGCGGATCGATGTGCTCACGATAGTGCCCCCACGGCACTCCGGAGTTCCTCGTAATCCGGCTCGACTCCGGGATCGTCGCTTACCCAACGATAGGCGATCCGGCCGTCGCGATCGATCACGAATGCCGACCGCTTTGCGACGCCTGGCGGGCCCATCAGATCCTCGTCCAATACGCCGTATGCGCGAGCTACCTCTCGATTGAAATCTGACAGAACGGGAAACGGAATGTTTTCCTCCGCGCGCCATCTCGACGTCACGAACGGACTGTCTGCGGAGATCCCGAACACATGACCATCCGGGACGTCCCACTGCGGCCACTCGGCTCCGACTCGACACAGTTCTGTCGTACAAACCGAGGTGAACGCAAACGGGATGAACAGCAAGACGATGGGGCCGGATCCGATCAAATCTCCCACGTTCACGGTCTCACCCTTTGCGGCCGTGAGCGAAAATCGATGAGCCATATCGCCAATGTTCATATTCTGTTAATCCTGAGTAGCTAAGGTTAATTGTAGAATCCTGACCGTCAGAACGCGCCACCGCCACCGCCACCGAAACCGCCTCCCGAAAACCCGCCGCCCCCGCCTCCGCTGAACCCGGAACCCCCGGAACTTCGTGGTGAGCTCGTCATCGCGGAGGCTGTGCTCGTCGCCATCCCGGACAGGTCACCCACGAGACTGCCGGAGTGAAAGTGCATCCCGCCGTGGCCCACATACCATGTCGGCTGCCGGTCCTGATAAATGTCGGCAAATGCCTTGGCCCATGTCTCCTCCACGCCGAAAGCCATCGCGAACGGGAGGAAGCGCTCGAACATCTCGGGGGACTTGATCATCCGCTTGAACCGATCCGACTCCACGCGCGCCAGAAACTCTTCGAAGCCGAGGGCCTGTTCCTGGGCCCGGGCCCCGGCGCGTGTGCGCACCGGCATGACCACTCCGAAAGCCGCGACGATGATCGCACTCAGAACGCCGGAGACAATA
>CBDUXS010000125.1:0-4228 GCA_965371255.1 uncultured bacterium | reverse complement strand
GGCGCCCCCGCCGCGACCTTCCGTTTCGACATCGGGGGCAAAGTCACGGGCCAACGTGTGGAACTCCAGATCCACGAACAGATTCCGCAGCCGTTCCCGGTCGGGCGCCTCCCGGCGCAGGCGATCCAGGTCCAGTTCGAGCGGTGCGTCCAGGCGGATGGTCACCAGGCGCTTGGACATTCGAGCGTCGTCCGCGTGCTGTTCCAGTGCGGTCCGGACACGCTTGGTCTCAATCTCCTGGGTATGAGCCAGAATCGACTCGAGGTCTCCGTATCGTTCGATCAGGCCGGGCGCCGTCTTGGGTCCGATGCCCCTCACACCCGGAATATTGTCGGAACTGTCCCCGATGAGCGCGAGATAGTCGGTGACGTATTCCGGTGCGATACCGAGCCTCTCGTTCGCGCTGGCGGGCGTCACGGACGTTTCCTCGATTCCGGCCGCGCCCCCGCGACCGGGATTGAGAAGATGGGTCCGGTCGTCGATGAGTTGATAGAAATCTTTGTCACCGGAAACGATTACCGTGAGGATTCCTTCGCGCGCCGCCTGCCTCGCCAGGGTGCCTATCACGTCATCCGCTTCCCATCCTTCGACCTCTATCGCCGGAACACGAAATCCTTCTACGACGTCGCGGCAGCGTGGCAGAGACAACGCCAGCTCTTCCGGCATTTTTTCTCTCGTGGCCTTGTAGTCCGGGAATAACTCCGTCCGGTAGCTGTCGCCCGCATCGAATACGACACCGATATAGTCGGGATCAAAGTCGTTGAGGATGCGAATCAGGAAACGCGCTAGACCGAATGGAGCCGAGGTATTCTCACCTTTTGACGTGGTGAGCGGCCGGCTGATCATCGCGTAGAACGCACGATAGACGAGTGCGTGTCCGTCGAGCAGATAGAGCGTTTTCGACGGTGAGGATTCGGTCACGCGGGGCGCCGATCTGGTTGAAGCGGCCCTGTGGACCGCGGGTACTCCGCCGGTTGTGCGGTCAGAGCCTCACGACATTCATTGCCCGAAGGCCTTTGTCGCCGTCTTGAAGCTCGAATTCAACTTCCTGTCCTTCAGCCAGTGTCTTGTATCCCTCGCTGGTGATCGCACTGTAGTGGACGAACACCGCTCCTTCATCCTCGGTCTCGATGAAACCGTATCCCTTGGAGTCGTGGAACCACTTCACTTTGCCTCTGGACATCGGCAGACCTCCTGGTCAAGCGTTGGGTCTCGGCAAGAGCGGCCCGGAAGCGTCGTCCGGCCACTTTCCGATCCTACCCGCTGCTGAAAAGCCAGTCAAATGTTTCGCGAGTCGCTTTCGGCCGCCGATCAGAGCGCAGCTATCGGCATTTCGTCTGTCGCGCCGAGCCCCCACAGACGGCGATAGATGTAACGATAGGCGAAGATCGTCTTTACATAAATTCTCGTCTCGGAAAAAGGAATCCGCTCGATCATCAACTCGACGTCGGCCCGAAACTCCGGATACTCACGCCAGCGCACGTACCTGTGGGGGCCGGCGTTGTACGCGATAAGCGCCGGAGTGACGGACCCCTCGTAGCGATCGAGCATGTCTCGAAGATAGTGTGCGCCAAGCGTCAGGTTGATTTCAGGAACCCTGACCTGCTCCAGCCGGAACTCGGGCAGCGCCACGCGCCGGGCCGTCTCCGCGGCGGTGGCGGGCATCAACTGCATCAGGCCCGTAGCTCCGACCGGTGACTGGACGTCCCGGTCGAACTGCGATTCGCGACGAATGACTGCGGCGACCAGCGACGGGTCCAGGCGCTCGTTGTGAGCGACGCGCTCGAGAACGGGAGCGTAGATGAGCGGATAGATCGCGCGGAGCAACGGTTCGCTCCACAGGCCCCCGCGCGCGGCACGTACGCGTGACGCCAGGCGCGTACCCTGCCACGTCCAGCCGTTCTCATTCAGACCCGTAGCCAGGGAGAGCAGACGCTGCTGCGTCTCGCCTCCCCGATCGCGACGCGCCAGTTCTCGCAGGGCACGACCACGCCAGCTGAGCGCCCGCAGGTCATTCATTCGTTGTACCAGCGTGACCTGCTCATCCGTCATCGTCGGTAACGGGGGCATGCTGCGCCGGTCGAGGAAGTCCCAGGCTTCGAGCCCGAGGGCCCGTGCGGCGCGAATTCCGTAGTAGGACAGTGGATCGTAACCCAGGGCTTCGCGATACAATGAACGCGCGGCGGCGCTGTCTCCGGCCGCGTCTCTCGCCTGAGCGCTCCAGTAGATGGAGGCGTGATACCAGTTTCTTCCGGGCCATCGTCTGCGGTAGGTGTCGAAGCGGTCGATAGCGGTCTCGAATTCTTCACGCAGCATGGACAGCATTCCAAGCCGGAACAGAGCCGTCCCCGCGTAGGACGAGCGCGGATACTCCGAGACCGTGCGCTCGTAGGCGACGACGGCTGCGTCGAGCCGTGCCGCGTCGTGAGCCATGTCTCCGATCATGAACGACGCGAATGCGCCATCCGGCGCGCCCGAGATTTCCAGCACCCGATCCCACAAGGTCACGGCGTCGGTGAGCCGATCCCGGCGATAACGCGCGCGTCCGGCCAGGAACAACGCGCGAGCGGTCAGCGCATCCGGACTCGACTCCGTGGCATCGATCCATCGCCGCAGCAGCCGGTCAACGGCGATGTATTCTCCGCGCTGGAAGCGGGTCGAGGCCAGTTCGTAGGTGAGCCGGTTCTTTTCAGCGGTCGGAGCCGCCTCGACGGCCATCTCGTACATACGAACGGCACGTGCCGTGCGGCCACCCGACCGGTCGGCCGCACCCACCTTCTCCCAGGTCTGCCAGCGCTGATCGAGTTCAGCGAGCAATTCGCCTGTTTCTTTGTCGGCTGAACCGGTGGCCAGGGCCCGCCTGGCGCGAACCAGTGCCCGGGCCGTGTCGCCGCGGGCAAGCAGGGCCGGAATGATCCACCGACCCGCAACGGTCGCGGCGGTTCGCGCGCTGATACTGTCGACGTAAGTAAGGCCGCTGACAGTATCACCGGCCAGAAAACTGGAGCGTACGACCTCAAGCCAGATGGAGTCTCGAGGCACGGACCGATGATCCGCCAGTTCGAACGCGATCTTCAGTGCCTGCTCGGCGTTCCCGGCCCGGGCGGCGGTTTGGAGGGCCGAGAGCAGCAACCAACCCTTGAGCGATGGATAGCCGGTGGCGGCTTCCGCATAGCGCACGGTAGCCTCGCCGCTCCGGCCAAGCCTCGCGTAGGCCTCCGCAAGGCCGACGAGAGCCTCCATGCGCGCCCTGCTGGACGGCGCGAGCCAGGCAAGACCCTGCGAAGCGAGCGAGCGCTCGAAGGAGGTGATCGCTGCCCCCGGGTCACCGACCCTGCTCAGGGCCCGGGCGATGAGCAGACGGCCTTCGCCTGCCGCGGTGGTGTCGAGCCACGAACGCTCGGTCAGCAGGCGCAGCACGGCCGGCCACGCCCTGGCGGATGCTGCCGCGCGAGCCGCCAGCAGTACGTCATCCGGCGAGGACTCATCGACCAGCCGTCGGGCCAGCTCACGACTGGCCGTAAGGGCAAAGCCGTCCCGAAGCATCCCTTCGAGCGGATCCGTCGGTCTGGTGGAGGGCAACAGTCCGGACTCGGGCGGCAGGTCCTGGGCGTGCAAGGCGGAGACCTGAAGGCCTCCCAGGCAGAGCGCCAGGATGAGCCCAGCAACAGATCTGCATGCACTCACAGGTCTGCATGGATTTGTTGGGCAAGCTAGCGCTCGTCTACGCATTCCGTTCATCGCATTTCATGAAAAAACAACGGGGGGCGCTTTAACCCGCGCCCCCCCGTCGAAACCATCTACACCGCCGGCGTCCTGCCGGTCCGGTGGCGCTTCGTTCAGATTACTGCGTCCAGATCAAACGAAGCATCGTAAACCGGCCCAGATCCGGCGTACCCGGGAACGTAGAAAAACTGTCGTCGAACACGTTCTGAACGTCAAGCTGCGCCGTGAGACCGCTCGATCCGGGCAATTTGAAGCCGAAGTTGACGTCGAAGACCGAGTAGGCATCGACATCTCCTGCGAACACGCCGGAAGCGACCGGAAAATCAGTGATAAACCGCGCCCGGGCACCCACATTAATCCCGGAGTCGGAGTTGCGGTATCGTGCCCCTAACGAGGCTTTGAATCCCGGAGCGTTCAGAGGTACTTCCTCGCTGCCGGAGTCAAACGTCTCATCGCTCACCCAGGAAGCAGTTCCACTCAACTCCCACTGGTCAGTGACCAG
>CBDUXS010000124.1:0-4234 GCA_965371255.1 uncultured bacterium | reverse complement strand
TCGACGACTGTCAGCTCGTCGATAAGTGCCACCAGACCGTCAGCGTCCGCTTCATCAATGCCCGGAATTTTCACGAAATCTTCGCGCTCCATGTCGAGCACCTCGAAGAACGTGTTGACCCCCGCGGCCTCGAGGGCCGCCAGTGTCGCCGGGTTGATTCCGTCGAGCTCGGCAAGCGGAAAGTCTGCTACCTCATACTCGTCCCCACCTCCGAACAGCGACGTCTCCGCCCCACGCGCCAGCCAATCGCGACTGGAGTAGAGATCTATCTGCCAGCCGATCAGCTGAGAAGCCAGGCGAACGTTCTGTCCGTTGCGACCGATGGCGAGCGAAAGTTGATCCTCATCGACGATCGCCGTGATCACGTGCCGCTCGGGATCGGACAACACCTTCGACACTCGAGCCGGAGCCAGGGCCCGCCTGGCAAACACCTCGGGATCGGGGTGCCACGGAACGATGTCGATGCGCTCCCCGCTGAGCTCGGAGACTACGGCCTGTACGCGAGACCCCCTGAGCCCTACGCAGGCGCCGACCGGATCGATCGACTCGTCGCGAGATGAGACGGCGATCTTCGTCCGTCCGCCAGCTTCGCGAACGATCTCCTTGATTTCCACGACGCCCTGGTAAATCTCAGGGACCTCTATCGCGAACAAGGACGCAACAAACGCTGGATCTCCGCGGGACAGAATCAGGCGGGGGCCGCGCGGCGTCTCTTCCAGCTTCTTGAGTACCGCGCGAATTGCCTCGCCCTGGCGGAATCGCTCACGTGGATTCTGCTCGCGCCACGGGATGACCGCTTCAGCCTGCCTCGCACGATTCAACATCACAACGATTTTGCCGCGCTCGATCTGCTGGACTTCCCCCGAAACCAGATCCCCTACGCTTCCACTGAACTCCTCACGGATACGTTCCCGTTCACCCTCACGGAGCCTTTGGACGATTCTCTGCTTCGCCACGATGACCGCGTTTCGGCCAAAGTCCGAGAACTGAACCGGAATCTCGAGCAGATCTCCTACCTGAAAGTCCGGATCGTCGTATCTCGCTTCGGTCAGCGAGATCTGGCACGAAGGCTCTTCAACATCCTCGACGACTTCCTTCAAGGCGACGATTTTGATGTCGCCATCCGGGAGAATCGTAATCTCAGCCTCTACAGGACCA
Organism: uncultured bacterium; assembly: GCA_965371255.1. Taxonomy (GTDB): domain Bacteria; phylum Gemmatimonadota; class Gemmatimonadetes; order Palauibacterales; family Palauibacteraceae; genus JARFPW01. The sequence goes on along the minus strand of CBDUXS010000124.1, from coordinate 3,076 downwards.
TTGAAATGCCGTGTGAGGGCCGCCGTAATCCCGTCACGGATCAAATCGTGAAGCTCTTCGTCGGTCAGCGAACGATTCGCTGTCATGACGCGAAACGCCTCGACGATTGAAGCCTGATCACTCATGTATGCCTCTTTCCCCTCATATCTCCGTGACGCCCCTGCTTCCCGTCGAACGAGAATCTGAGATTTGCATGCGCGATCGCCGTCACCGGCACCGACACACGCTCGCCGTCCACATCCAGCAGTACTTCACTCTCATCCGACTCAAGACCCAGCAACACTGCGTCCACCTGCTTCCGTCCGCCAACGATCGGCCCGTAGCCTCTGACCCTCACCGGTTCACCGGCAAACCGCCGGTAGTCGGCGACTCGAACCAACGGTCTCTCGACACCAGGTGACGATACCTCGAGCACGAAATCCGCGGTCGCGTCAGACCGTTGCTCAAGCATCCCCATCACCGCCCTGCTCAGTTTCGCACAGTCATCGGCCGTCAAGGTCGACTTTCCGGGTCGGTCTCCATGACGATCGACCCGAAGGCGCAACAGCGGACGTCGTCGTCCGCCGCCCCGCTCCAACACGACCAACTCGAATCCCAGTTCATCGAGCAACTGCTCGATCGACGACTCCAGACTGTCCGACATGCCCTCGCTCCGATCGGTTCAAAACCGACCCATAACAAAAAAGTGGGGCCGAGTCCTTCTCCCCACTTCAGTCCAAACACAGGCGTCCGGTCGGCCTACAACGGACGTATTTCTTCAGCCACGAAACATACAGTTTCCGACCAGAATTGGCAATCCCCGCAGCCGTCCCCGCAGAGTCATCCAAATGCCGCTCGGAATCAGGCGGTCCGCCCGAGAAAGGCCGCCATTCTACCCGCCACCTCCCCGGCCGCGCGATGCGAGTGGAAGCGCTCCGCATCGCACCGGGTACACACGGGTGATTCCGTAATTCCGACCATCGAAACGCCTGAGTCCATCGCTTGATGCCGGAGGAATTCTCTCAAATCCAGTCCGGTCGTCTCTTGCTCGTCGAGATCCAGCGCTCTCCGCACCTCAGGGCCCACCTCGTAGCAGTCTCCGCAGATTGCAGGTCCGAAGTGAATGCGAAGCCCTTCCAGGCGGCTCGCCATCCCCGCAGTGATGCGTTCGATTCCGTGGCGCATGATACCCGCGGCCGCTCCCCGCCAGCCGGCATGGAGAAGCCCGAGCGACGCGGTTTCGGGCTCGAACATATACACCGGTACGCAGTCAGCGACAGTAACGACCAGCAAGCAACGATCGGGCGGATCGATCATCCCGTCAGCGTTTCCGGAAACCCACAGTCCAGCCCTCGGAGCGTCCGCGACCGAGGCCAGAACGTTGCCGTGAACCTGTCGGCAGACGGCTGCGGATGAAAAACCGAGTCCGGTAGCCAGACGGGCGTAGCGCTCCGAAACTGACCACCAGTCACCGCCCGTCGCGAGGCCGAAATCAAGCCTGCCGCCACGATTCGTGGCCGCGCTGGCAACGTCGAACCGCGTGGTGATTCCGGCGACGAGCCCGGGCTGGGCATCCTCCAGACATCGAATCCGCAGCATAGGAATATCGTCCACGACCACCGCCTGGTCGCCCGCCAGCTCCGGATCCGTGGATTCGTCGGGACGCACCCGATTTACTCGACTCGCTCGATCGATGCGCCGAGGGCCGCCAACCGCTCGTCGATACGCTCGTACCCGCGTTCGATTTGACCGATATTGAAGATTCGGCTCTCGCCGTGGGCCGCCAGAGCAGCGATCAGCAGAGCCATACCGGCCCGGATGTCCGGACTTTCTACCGTTCCACCACGCAGGCGCGACGGCCCCACCACCACGGCCCTGTGCGGATCGCACACGATGATGCTGGCGCCCATTCCGATGACCTTGTCGGCGAAGTACATGCGCGACTCGAACATTTTCTCGTGGATCAGCACCGTACCGCGGCATTGCGTGGCCACTACGAGCGCAATCGACGTGAGATCGGCGGGAAACGCCGGCCAGGGGCCATCGCCGATGCTCGGGATCTGACTCCCGAGGTCGGGGCGTATCTCCATCCGCTGGTCCGAACCGACGTAGATGCCCCCGTCCTTTGGCACACAGGTTATACCGAGACGTTCGAATCCCAGCCTGATCGGATCGAAGTGCTCCTGATTGACTTCCTCGATCTGGACATCGGAACCCGTAATCGCGGCGAGACCAATCAAGCTTCCGATTTCTATGTGGTCCGCCTGGATCCTGAACTGCCCTCCAGACAGCGAATCCACTCCCCGGATCGTTACGCGACTCGTTCCGATCCCTTCGATCTCAGCTCCCAGGCCACAGAGAAAATGACACAGATCCTGGACGTGCGGCTCGCAGGCAGCGTTACGAACGACCGTTTCCCCTTCCGCAGTCACCGCAGCAAGGATCGCGTTTTCCGTCGCAGTTACGGAGGGTTCGTCGAGAAACAACTCGGCCCCCCGCAGGCCGGCGGAGCGCAGTTCATAGCAATCGCTGGCTTCCACTTCGGCGCCCAGGCGGCCCAGGGCCAGGAAGTGAGTGTCCAGTCGCCGTCGCCCGATGACGTCTCCGCCTGGAGGGGGAAGGACGACGTCGCCGAACCGTGCCAGCAGCGGACCGGCGAGAAGAATCGACGCCCGAATTCGGCTGGACAGTTCAGCATCCAGGCTGCGGCCATCGAGCCCGGAAGGGTCGATGAGAAAGCGGCCATGCCCGAGACGCTCCACCGTGGCACCGACGGACTCGAGGAGTTGAATCATCGTCATCACGTCTCGAATTTCCGGCACGTTTTCGAGCGTGACAGGATCCGACGCCAGGAGGGTACCCGCCAGTATCGGCAACGCGGCGTTCTTGTTGCCGGCCGGCCGGAAACTACCGGAAAGGCGGGCGGGTCCCTGGATACGAAAGTGCACCCATCAACTCCTTCGGTTCGTCGGGCAGGACAAGCGACCGGACGACGCCAACTTAGATCGGCCCGCTCGGCTGCGGCAACGACGAGCGGATTGCTTGACATCAACGCCGGGCCGGGCCACCGTTCACAGGCGCGGCGGGAGCCCGTGCG
>CBDUXS010000123.1:0-4324 GCA_965371255.1 uncultured bacterium | reverse complement strand
GTATTCCTGCTTTCGCTGCTGACCGCCGCCGCGACCGGCGTCGGTGCCTTGCCGTTTCTATGGGTGCCGAAACCCGGTCGGCGCTGGCTCGGGTACGGCAACGCTGCCGCCGCAGGCCTGATGTTGGCTGCCTCGGGGCAGCTCGTGTACGAGGGCTGGCAACAGAGCCCCGAGCGCCTCGGTGCCGGCCTGGCAGCCGGACTCGCTTTCATCGCGGCCAGCCGCTGGTTCCTCGGCAGGTTCGACGGAGTGAGCGTGGGCGCGTTGCGCGGTGCGGATGCGAGCAAGGCCCTGCTCATCGTCGGTGTGATGACGGTTCACTCCGCAGCCGAAGGCATCGGCATCGGGGTCGCGTTCGGGGGCGGCGCGGAACTCGGTCTGTTCATCTCGCTGGCGATCGCGGTCCACAACATTCCCGAAGGACTCGCGATTTCACTGGTCCTCATCCCGCGCGGCGTCTCGGTGTTCAAGGCAGGCGGTTGGAGCGTGTTTTCAAGCCTTCCGCAGCCACTCCTGGCCGTCCCTGCGTTCCTGTTTGTGCTTCAGTTCCGAGAGTTCCTTGCTGCCGGCTTCGGCTTTGCGGCCGGTGCGATGGGTTGGATGGTGCTGCGGGAACTCATCCCTGAAGCAAGAAGAGAAACTGGTTCAACCTGGCGACCCATCGCGGTGGCGGTGGCAGCTGCCATCGTGCTGGGAGTGCTGCAGGTGGTGTTCCGGGGGTAAGGCTCGGCTCATCCCTCTCCCAGATACTCCTCGGCGATCGGGCGATTCGGACCTTCTGCCTCCCACATGACCGACACGACCCACCAGCGCTCACCGTCGAACATCAGTTGGAAGCTGTTGATGCCACGCTGAAACGTGGTACCGGCTTCCATGTCCGCAGCTGTGCGGTAGGAGTTGTACGTGCTGAACACATGAGCGATGTCAGCCCAGCGTTCCGTCACGCGGTGCGCTTCGTTCTCGAAGAAACCGTTAGTAACGAGCTGCGCGCCGGCGGCCTCGATATAGTCGTCCGCCGACCAGACGATGTAGCCGTGCGAACCATCGGGCCGCTTCCAGGTCGGCATCAGGCGTCCCTCCGGGAGGAACAGCGATCGGAATCGATTCCAGTCGCGATCCTCTCCGGCGTCCCCGGAGATCACGTCGTACACCGCACCGATGATCGCGTCGATCGACTCGACGTCCATCGGGTCCGCCGTCGCCGGAGTCGGTGCCTCCTCGGCCTCCACCGCCTCAGCCGCCGCCTCCTCGGCCTCCACCGCCTCCTGCGCTTGCAGCGTCATCGGGCTACTCCACGACGCCGCGGCGAGCAGTGCCACGACCCCGCCCGTCTTCATCCAGCCACTCGGCACTCTTCGCATCACTGAACCTCCTTCAAAAATAAAACTCTGCGCAGCGGTCTGTTTCGCTGTCGGCTACGGGATACCTGTCGACGCAACGATAGGTCCAACCAGGGCAGGATTCGGGCAAAAACTGCTTAGGCCCTCGGCAAGACGCGTGCGGTCTTGACCCCCAACATCTAGTGGGTGTATCATAGGAGCACCCCAAGATGTAGCGGTCGATGGGGAAAACAGCAGCAGAATCGGTGGAATTCGAGGGGAAAAGTTGTGGAGAACAGAACCAGCCTGAAGCGGCTGGTTCGGCGACGGCTTGTGAGTGTTGAACTTACGGTGATGGACATGCCGAACATTAGCCAGTAGCGAGTTTCTCCACACCGACACCGACATCGCGAGAGCGGCGAGGGAGGCACCTGATGTTCGCGCTTCGAAATCTCGGACCGGCACCGGCCGACGGCGACGACCGCTGGCGGCCCGCTCTTACGCCTCGATGGCTCAGGGACGCTGCGTTTGCTCACAGACAGGCGTTTGAGCGCGAAATGCGGCGTGATCGAAGGGGCCTTGAGCGGCGATTCGAGGCGTATGTGAAGAAGGAGAATGCCCGCCACGACTGAGCGCGCACATAGCGAAGCGGGAACACGCGCGCCGGACGATATCGCTTGACCAGCCAGCGATCCGGAGGGCAGAAGAAGGGCCTCGGAGGATTCCGGGGCCCTTCGCAATTGTACCAGTGTCGGTTTCCCGTTCGCTGGAATGCCGCGTCGCAGTACGGTAGTTTCGTGCATTGATTTGCGACGAAGTCATGCTGCCGAGCCTCGATCACCAGGCGACACACGGATGACCCAACCAGATATCCAATTGAACGGTTCGGCACGGCGGCCAACGGTAACCGTGGACGTTGGCGGAGTGCCCGTAGGTAGTGATCATCCGATCGTCGTCCAGTCGATGACCAACACGGACACTGCAGATGTCGAGGCGACTGTTGTCCAGGTGATGGCGTTGGCGGAGGCGGGAAGCGAGCTGGTTCGCGTCACCGTGAATACGCCGGCCGCGGCTCGAGCGGTTCCGGCGATCGTCACACGGCTCGAGGCCGAGGGGATACTCACGCCGCTCATCGGCGACTTCCATTTCAACGGGCACATCCTGTTGCCCGGGAATCCCGACTGTGCGGCCGCGCTGGCCAAGTATCGGATCAACCCCGGTAATGTCGGGAAGAAGCGGTGGGACGATAATTTCGCGACCATCGTCGAGTGCGCGATGGAACATGACAAATCGGTACGAATCGGAGTGAACTGGGGATCCCTCGACCAGGTCCTTCTTACCGGGATGATGGACAAGAATGCCTCGTTGGAGCAGCCGCGCGAGGCACACGAGGTCACGATGGCGGCCATGGTCGAGAGCACGATGCGGTCGGCGCGAGCCGCCGAACAGATCGGCCTCGCGCACGACAGGATCATCCTGAGCGCGAAAGTATCGGGCGTCCGCGATCTCATCGCGCTGTATCGTTCTCTGGCACCCCTGAGTGACTACCCGCTCCACCTGGGCCTGACGGAAGCAGGAATGGGCCGCAAGGGAATCGTGGCGAGTGCCGCCGGACTGGCGGTGCCCCTGCTCGAAGGCATCGGGGACACGATCCGCGTGTCACTGACGCCGAGCCCCGGGGGAGATCGAACAGAAGAGGTGAGGGTCGCGCGCCAGCTTCTTCAGTCGCTCGGTCTGCGGAATTTCGAGCCGCAAGTTACCGCCTGTCCCGGATGCGGTCGGACTACGAGTACGTTCTTCCAGGAAATGGCGCTTGATATCGAATCCTACATCCGCGACAGAATGCCGGATTGGAAGGTCGCGTATCCGGGTGTCGAGACACTCACCGTCGCCGTGATGGGATGCGTGGTCAACGGGCCTGGCGAGTCACGCCACGCGGACATCGGAATCTCCCTGCCGGGGTCGTTCGAAGAGCCGATCGCACCCGTGTTCGTGGACGGTGACCATGCGACCACGCTGCGTGGGGACGACATCGTCGAGCGGTTCATAGAAATCCTGGAAGACTACGTACGACGAAGGTTTTCGGGGGCATCTGCGGAGACGGTCGACGCGCGGTAGTGGCTTTCGACGCGCGGTAGCGGCTTTCGACGCGCGGTAGCGACTACCGGTTCAAGCAAGACGAAAAATCTCGACGCCGTCTTCGATGGTCCGGCTTGCCGATCCCAGCACCACGAGGTGGCGCAGCATCGCCAGAAGTTCGCGCAGAAACACGATGCGGAGCAGTCCGCGCCTGGTTCTCGGATACAGGGAAGTCAACACGTCCTCCGCAGTGGCCGCGCCGGACTCCAGCGCGCACAACACCTTGTCGAGACGATCGGTGATCGATGCCTCGGTCTCCTCCAGCCACCGCGCGGGATCATCCATCGTCTTCATGTGGCTCGAGCAAATGCGGGCAGGCTCCAGCTCTCGAGCCGCTTGAATGGAGTCGAGATACGCGCCGAGGCTGTCAAACTCCGGGTCCGAGACGATCAGCGGCGTCTTCCAACTCCTCAGGAACTGGTCGGCCGCGAGTAGCGTGCGCGTGACAGGATCAAACAGCATCAGGTGGCCGGGTGCGTGACCCTCAGCAAGCAGCCACCGCCATCCACCCGATTCGGGTAGCTCGCCGGCGCGGCCCTCGAGAGATCGCTGGACCGGCGTATCGACGAACGGCGTTCCGTGGACCGGCTCTCCGCCCGCTGCCAGCTCGCTGATCGCTTCTCTTCCCAGGCCCATTCGCCTCAGCGCCGCAGGGCCCCGACTGGAACGGGGCCGGGACTCCCGCATTTCGTCAATCGCATGTCGGTGAGCCGTGAGTTCACGCGGTACGAAACGCCGCAGTCCTCCTGCATGATCCAGATGTGCATGCGACAGAATGACGCGGGCGGTCTCGGGGGTGAGCCCCAGGTTGGAGAGTTTGTCTCGAAGCGCGGCCTCGCACTCCGGCGTATCGGCGCCCACGTCCA
>CBDUXS010000122.1:0-4340 GCA_965371255.1 uncultured bacterium | reverse complement strand
TCGCCGATCCCAAACCCCTCGAGACTCCGGCCTTCGGGGAGCCTGACCGATCCGAGGCGACGACCGGATTCGTCGAGTACGTCGTACAACGGCGGTTCTCCGGCCGCGACGTTACGCCTCAACCAGACATTGCCGTCAGGGGCCACCCGCAACGATCCGGCCGCGAAAGCCGGTTTCGTTTCCGGCCACTCGAAGTCATCCGCGTCAGTCTCCATAGCTCCTCCGCCGCCCCGGTTGAACGTGGTTCGGCGCTGACCATTGTCTTCCGTAATCATGACCCCGAGGGCATTGCTCAACGAGGCGATCCACTCGACTTTGTCCGCGTTGCGAATCCGAATCGGTCGATACGGGATATCGGGGCCGCGAACCGTCCCATTCCGATCAAGCCTTTCCAGCCAGTAGGATTCGTCTTCCGATCGCGCGACGATCAATTCACCCGAGGGGGCCGCTGTCCACGCGTCTTCCCGGGACAGCGGGACCGGGCGAATCATGGTCTGCTGGTTGTTGAGCCCCCCGGAATTTTTCTGATTCATCTCAGGCAGCTTGATCTGACCGAGGTCGCTCACCGATTCCGTCGACGGATCGAACACCTGAACACCGGCCGAATCCGGGATGCCGCCGCGCATCATGCCCATTCCGCGGAAGAAGACGCGGCCGCGGTCGTCCACGGCACGCGGGACCATCATTCGCATCTGCGGCCCATCGCCACTCACCATCGGAAAGGTCCGAACGATCGCACCATCCGGCGCCAGCACCGCCAGCCGGCCGTTGCCGAGGTCCATCATCAGCGTTGTGTCCGCTGCCATCGCAAACAGGGCGTCGGGTGTTTGGTACTCTCGCGGGCCGGCGCCCTCGCGACCGATCGGGCGTGACGTAACCAAATCACGGGACACGCGGAGCAGACGCCCTGCGAGGCCGTCGGATACGAGCAGCGAACCATCGGACATCGGCCGCAGGCCCGAAATATCACTGAACGGCTCCGCGGACTGGGCCGCAGGCTCACCGAGCTCCACGGTTTGCTTGGCCTGCACGACCGCGGGACTCATTGTCGCCGCTCCAGCGAGTACAATGGCCAGCTGCCGAAACGCCGGTCTGCCGGTTTTCCGGGTTCGCGAGATGCGAGCGAATCCTGCCATGGTCAGTCTCCTGCCATTCCTCAGTTCTGTAGATGTGCTCCAGGATCAACGTATGGACGTACGAGACCCGTTACGGGTTGCCTGCGAGATCGGCCCGACCGACCCCCCCGATCGAGCGTCGCAAAGGTCGCAACCGGCGCAAACCGGTGCCGGCTCACCGAAGTAGACGGCGATGGCGTGGCGCCGGCACCGCCGTTCGCTGACGTACGCCACCATCGCCCGGTATCGCCGCCAGGCGCGGCGGCGGGCAAGCTTTTTGAGGGGTCGGATCCGGCCCTGGTGGAGTTCTCCGTCGGCTCGCATCACAACGAGAAGGCAACTCGCGGGCAGCCCGTCCCTGCCGGCGCGGCCCGCCTCCTGCACGTAGGCCTCGAGCGCACCGGGCATCCCGAAGTGTGCGACCAGGCGGACTCCCGGATGATCGATTCCCATCCCGAAGGCACATGTGGCGACGACGATACCGTGTTCGCTCTCGACGAATTGTTCCTGAACACGGCGGCGGCGCTCCGCGGAGAGTCCTGCGTGATACGCCTCCGCAGGATGACCTCCGCGCCGCAGGGCTGCCGCTACGGCTGCCGCCCGCGCCCGGGTGGGCACGTACACGAGCGCAGCGCCGTCCCCGCGATAGCGAACGACCGTCTCCAGCTCGCGGTAAGCCGGGCCGGGCCCACGGGGCCGGACGACCGCCCAATGCAGGTTGGGGCGATCGACCGACCGGATGATTTCGAGGGGTCGGCGCAGTCCTAAACGGGCTGCGATATCCACCCGTGTGGCCGGCGTCGCGGTCGCGGTGAATGCGGCAATCGCAGGCCTCCCTACCGAGTTTGCGAACGCTCCGATCGCTCGGTAGTCAGGTCGGAAGTCGTGCCCCCACTCGCTGATGCAGTGCGCCTCGTCAACCACGATTCGCGACAGGCTCGCCTGATTCGCCAGCCGCCGAAAGCATGGTGCCGCCAACCGCTCCGGCGCGACATACACGAGGGACGGTTCATGCGCAGCCAGGCGTGCCGCCGCGACACGGCGGTCCGTGGCCGAGCTGGCGGATGTGAGAGCAACAGCGGCCACACCTTTGCGCTGCAGGGCCGAAACCTGGTCCTGCATCAAGGCGATGAGCGGCGAAATGACGAGCGTCGGACCGGTTCCAAGCAGCGCCGGGACCTGGTAGCAGATCGACTTGCCCGCTCCCGTCGGGAGAATCGCGATCACGTCGCGGCCGGAAGCTACGGCCGTGACGATTTCGGCCTGGCCGTCACGAAAGGCGGCGTGGCCGAACGTGGTCTGGAGAATCTGAATCGCACGTTTGGATGGTGATCTCACCCGGACGATAATGCGCTGGAATCTCAATCCGCCGTCATCTGCCCGGACTGGCGTTGATCCCCGGTTGAACCCGGTTGCGACTCTGCGCTCACACGCCGGCAGAGGAGAAGAATTGTATGCGAATCTCACGCAATACCGTACTCAACGTGCTGACCGGGGCGATTGCCCTGGCTGCGACAGCAGGCTTCGTCAACGACCGGGTACGACCCGCTCTGGCCGAGCGCACACGACTCGATCCCGGTGACCGGATCGGCAAACCTGTGCTGCTGCGAAGAATCGCCGGGGACGACACGGTGCGACTCAACGGCAAAGCTCCAGCCCTTCTATTCGTGTTTCAGTCGACCTGCGATGTATGCGAACGAAATTCGCCTGCCTGGCGCACACTCGCCCGATCCGCCGGCATTCGGCCGCTCGCGATGGGACTCGAGACGGACAGTGCAGCCGTGGCCTGGCTGCGGGAAAAGGTACCGATGGCCGAACCCGTGGCAGCCCTCGATCTATCGATGTTTCTGGACCGATTCCGGATCCGCGCCGTCCCGACGACTCTCCTGCTGGCGGAAGGCCGTCTGCAACTCATGCGGATCGGTCCATTGCAGTCAGCTGACCTGACCCGGATCGGTCGGGTGTTTGCCGAGGCCCGTACCGGGTCGACGGCCAAGTCGCATAACCGTTAAGAGGAGGTAGCCCATGAGAAGACGGATCCTGGGACTCATCGCACTCGCCGTCGTGGCCGGAGGTCCGCCTCGTGCGGACGCCAGGACGGCGACCGTGGCGGAGGCCGACTGCACCGTGTACTGCGCCGCGAAAGCCGTACAGAAGTGCGACAGCGTTACGTCGAACTGGTGCAATGCCTACATCGTGGGCTGTCTCGCCGGTTGCGGCATCTCGCACCTCTGACCATTCGGGAGACCGATTTCAATCTTACTTCACCACGAGGAGGACCGATGAAACGACTGACCGTGCTGGCAGCAAGCCTGTTAGCACTCGCCGGCGGTGCGCCGACCGGAACGGCGCTGGCGGCCGTGGCGAAACATTCATCCTGTTGCTGGCTCTATTGCGAGGCTTATCGAACGATCTGCCAGGCATCGTTCGGCGAGGACGAGAATTACTGCGATGCCTTCTACGAGGGCTGCATCGATGGGTGCCAATACCCGAGCGGCTAGGAGCGTACGATGATCGGGGGGGCGCAGGAGCGCCCCTCCGGCTCAGTCAGTCAACGGCGCACTCAACGGCGCGAGGCTGGTCTTGCCACCCCAGCCGATGATCCGGCCCGCCAACGCCCCGGACACGATCAGTCCCACGAGGACGAGGGGCACGACACCTGCTCCTGCGTCAATTCCGGCCACGCCGAGTCCAAGCCGGAACGGGTAAACAAAGAACAGCTGCCAGACCGCCAGTAAAAGCCCGAATGCCGCCCCGCGCTGATCATTCCCGCGGCCGGGCAGGAACTGCCACGACAGGCCCAGAAACAGCCCCCCTACGCTGCCCAGCATCGACCGGCTCCACCACTCCGCAGCCGACAGATTTACATCGATTCCAGCACCGAGTGCCGAGGCCACACCCAGCCAGCCTGCCATCTCCGTCATGACACCATGCAGCAGCCCGGCCAACAAACCGCCGAGCAGGCCCAGGCCGATTCGCGTGCTCAAATCGACGGGTCCCTCCGTACCGGGCCCGAACGGCAGGGATCCCAGGGCGACCCCCGCCCCGGCGAGCGCGGCGACGATCAACAGAACGCCTGCCGAGACAGCGCTTGTTGACCCGACCAACAACAGCCGGCCACCGGCGATCGCCAGCACAACGGAGATCGCCAACGGCAGCGATCGCACACCGCCGGGTGAACTGGTCGGGGATATTTCGTTCATCGAGCTATCGTATCCTTGTCTA
>CBDUXS010000121.1:0-4429 GCA_965371255.1 uncultured bacterium | reverse complement strand
CAGGCGTATGACATGGGCGCGGCGGCCGTAGGGGCGACGATCTACTTCGGATCCGAAGAAAGCACGCGGCAGATCGTGGAGACGGCCGAGGCGTTCGCCTACGCCCACGAACTCGGGTTGGCGACGATTCTGTGGTGCTACCTCAGAAACTCCGCGTTCAAGAAGGACCAGGACTATCACGCCAGCGCTGACCTCACGGGCCAGGCGAATCACCTCGGCGTGACGATTCAGGCAGACATCATCAAACAGAAGCTTCCGGAGAACAATGGCGGCTATATCGCGATGAACGAAGACGGTGTGAAGTACGGCCGGTTCGATCAGCGGATGTACGACGAACTCATGACCGATCACCCCATCGACCTGTGTAGGTACCAGGTGGCGAACTGCTACATGGGTCGCGCCGGCTTGATCAACAGCGGCGGAGCTTCGGGCGACAACGATTTCGCGGATGCCGTACGGACCGCCGTCATCAACAAGCGGGCTGGCGGCACGGGCCTGATTTCCGGGCGCAAGGCATTCCAGCGGCCCCGGGAGGAAGGGGTCCGTCTGCTGAACCTGATCCAGGATGTATACCTGGATTCCGACATCGGACTCGCGTGACCGTATCTGCCGGGGCGCCTCTGCTTGGACGCAGTTTTCTGACCCTGGAGGACTTCTCACGCGAGGAGATCCTCTATCTCCTCGACCTTTCGACGCAGCTGAAACGGCAGAAACAGGACGGTTCTGAGGAGAGCTCGCTGGCCGGCCTCAACATCGCGTTGATCTTCGAGAAGACGTCCACGCGAACTCGCTGCGCGTTCGAGGTGGCCGCATTGGATCAGGGTGCGCACGTCACATACCTCGGACCTACCGGTACGCAGATCGGGCACAAGGAGTCGATGAAGGACACAGCTCGCGTGCTGGGCAGGTACTACGATGGGATTGAGTACCGGGGCTACGGTCAGGCCCGCGTCGTTGAACTCGCCGAACACGCGGGCGTACCTGTCTGGAACGGGCTCACCGATGAGTACCATCCGACCCAGATCCTCGCTGACGTAATGACGATGGTCGAGCATTCGCAACGCGGGCCGGAGGGGCTCGTCATCTGCTATCTCGGCGATGCCCGAAACAACGTGGGCAACTCACTGCTCATCGGCGGATCCAAGCTCGGAATGGACGTTCGCCTGTGCGCGCCGGAAACTAACTGGCCGAATGCTGCGCTGGTCGAACGATGTCGGGCATGGGCGCAGGACTCCGGCGGGCGAATCACGCTGACGGACGACGTCGCAGACGCCGTCGCTGGCGCCGACTATCTGTATACCGATGTCTGGGTATCGATGGGCGAGGATCCGGCTGTATGGGCCGAGCGGATCGAGCTGCTCCTGCCGTACCAGGTAAACCGCCGCACCCTCGAGCTCACGGGCAATCCGGACGTGCGTTTCCTTCATTGCCTGCCGGCATTCCACAACCGGGACACGAATCTCGGGGAGCAGATCTTCCAGGATTTCGGGCTCGACGGGATGGAAGTGACCGAAGACGTATTCGAGTCGGAGCACTCCATCGTGTTCGATCAGGCGGAGAACCGTCTCCACACGATCAAGGCCGTGATGGTCGCTACGCTGGCGGGCTGAGGGGGATCCGGACGAGCCGGGCCGCCCGGATGACGATCAGCAACAACAGCGGGATCAACGCCGGGGGCAGCTGCTGGGGCCAGAAGGGAAACCCGATCAGCAGAATGGCGGCAAGGATCGCGGTGATGGCCATATAGACGCCCGTCCAGCGCGGGGCGGAATTCCGGGCGATCGCCACCGCGAAGACGATGTGCGTGGGGAGTGCCCAGACCAGGTTCAAATTACGGTCCGTTACGCTGTGCAGTGAAACGAACCACAGGAATCCTACTACCAGACCCCCGATTCCGAGCAGTCCAAACAACATCGAATCGACGACCCGCCGGCTGGCGCGTTTTGCCCGAACGTCCGCCGCGGTAAGTAGCGCGCCGGCCGCGAACAGGACCCACATCACGATCGCCGGCCATTGCGTGGCTGGTTCGGGTTCCCAGGTGATGCCGGCGCCGCCCGTCAGCGTGTCCGTTCGCGCGACCAGCGGCCGGTCGCTTCCTCCCCGATCGATTCGCCCGGTGGCCAGGTGGTTCATCAGCAACTCGGGCAGAAACGTGGCTTCGCGTGCCGTCGCCTCGCGGTCAGCCGGCTGACCCAGACCGAGGTCCATGCCGAAGTCCGTCCACGGGACGCCGGAGAGGTAGCGATCGAGCAACTCGCGGAAGCTGCGGCCAGGTGGCGCGGCCTCGAAGCTCAGCGCCGGTCCCACCGAAGCTTCCAGGGCGCCCAGCAGTCGCGTGGCGCAGTTGTCGAAGAAAAAATCGTACTGGTAGTACATGTTCTCCGGCCTGGCGTTGACACGGAGAAGCTGGAATAACGCCTGCTTCTCGCCCGCCGTCAGGTCCAGCGTCTGTTCGATGGACGCTCTGCCCAGCTCTTCCCAGTACCATGCTACCACGGTTCGCGTGTCCTGCACGCTGAGCTTGTAGGTCAGATCGCCGTATGTGAACCGTGCTACGAAGCTCGCGATCTCTGCCGGTGAGGCACCGAAATCAAACGTGCCGTAGTTGTAACTCTCGTCAATGCCGAGAACCGGATCGGATATCCGTATCGCACTGTGTCCGAACGTGGAGTACACGTCCTCACCCGGCAGGACGGAGATCAGCGAAACACGGGCCGATTCCGACAGCGTCGGAATGTCCTGAGCGGCGGCAGGCGAGTCGCCGATCGCGGTCAACCCGACGAAGGCGAATGCCAGTACGAAGCAACGAGAGTCGGAGCACATGTGCTCGAACCTACCCCCACGGGCCGGCCGGCTCCAGTAGGCAGAATCCCGCTACTCCCTGCAGGGCTGACAAAAAATAGATCGAGTGACGTGCGGTTCGCGCCCCAAAGTCGCCAGAATCGCCGAGATCTATAACTCATTGCAACAAAAAGACGTGCGGTTGTTTTCCACTCCCCCGAAATCGCCCGTTGCGGGCGCGCACGATTCTGGCCCATGACAGCCTGCGAGACAGGTGCGCATCCGGGATGCGGAGTCGCACGGACCTGAAACCGTTCGGGGGAATCGATGATGGATCTGGCGAGGCACGTAGTGACGTCGCTCCGATCGCGCTGGGCAGATCAGCGCGGCGCTGTCATGGTAATTGTCGCGGGTAGCATGATTGCCCTGATCTCCGCAATAGCGTTGGCCGTGGATGTCGGCATGCTCACCGTGGCCAGGACTGAGGCCCAGCAGGTGGCCGATGGCGCCGCCCTGGCCGGTGCGGGCGCGCTGGTCCTGTCGCCCGACAACGTCGGATTCGCCACGGCCGAAGCAATCGCTTTTTCCGGCCGGAACGAAATCCGGGGCACGCAGGCCGTCGTTCTTCCGGAGGACATAGACGTCGATACCGACAAGGACCTCGTGACCGTGCGAGTCATACGAACTCAGGAGCGCGGGAATCCTGTCGGAACATTCTTCGCCCGCGTATTCGGCGTGAACACCGTGAACATCTCGGCCGACGCGACGGCCCGGGCGTCGCCGGCCGCCGGCATCAACTGTCTACTGCCCGTGGCACTGCCGGATCGCTGGTACGAGGCACCGGGTAACGGCGAGCGCAGTTATGATCCGGAAGATGGTGACTACTATATCCCGTGGATGAACACGAGTACGGATCCGGCGACGGTCAACGACAGCTATACCGGCTATTCGTCCGCCGACATCGGCACGCCGATCGTCATCCAGTCGAGTACGGCCAACGGCGACCTCAATTCGTTCTGGTACTACCCGTGGCGGCCGCCGGACCAATCTGGTGCCGATGACTACCGCACAAACGTCGCCTCGTGCGTCGATCCCACGATCCAGTTCGGGGTCGGCACGAAAGTAGACGTCGAACCAGGTAACATGCGCGGTCCGACAGTCCAGGGCTTCCAGGATCTGATCGATCTCGATTCGAACGCAGTCTGGAATGAACAGATGCACTGCATAACGGACGCAGTCGATGCTCTGAGCAGCGACGGGGACGCGTGTCGCTCGAGTCGCCGAGTGCGCCCGATCCCGCTATTCGATCCCAGCCAAGCACCGCAGACGGGGAACGAGGGTTTCACCTTCACGAACTTCGCGGGGATCTTTGTGGAGGGAATCCAGGGTAATGAGGTACATGCTCGGTGGATCGGCTATACAGCCCTCAACCCCGCATCACCGGACGCATCACCCGTCCCACCGCAGTTCAAGGCGATCCAGCTCGTCGAGTAGAGTCCCACCGTCCGGCCGACGCCGGGGGATCCGGGGTCAGGTTCCAACGGGCGGGTTGCCGAGCGAGGCAGCCCGCCCGTCGTGCGTCCGGGCCCCACCGTGCGTTACCCTGTCACGACGTGCCCGTCCCGGACGTTGTAGTGCTGACGTTCGG
>CBDUXS010000120.1:0-4443 GCA_965371255.1 uncultured bacterium | reverse complement strand
GCCCACTTCGGCCTGTTCACTCTGTTTCCGACGCTTCATGCGGAAGACATTGTGGTTGAGGGCGAGGAAATCACGGTCGTCGACCTGCCTCCCGTGATAGAGATCCCGCCGCCGCCGGACAAGATTGCGCGGCCTGCCACGCCACGCGTCGCGGCTACGCCGCTTGAAGAGGACACCACAATCCCGCGCACGAACTTCGACTCGAATCCGGTCAAGGACCTTCCTCCGCCTCCCGCCGGGGCCCGTCCGTCCGACGTGCCGGTCTGGGTTTCGCGCGATATGGATCCACGGCTGACGAACGAGGCGGAACTGATCAGACTGGCGAAGCAACGCTATCCGTCCATGCTGCGGGAGGCAGGGATCAGCGGAAGAGTTGGTGTATTCTTCTATGTGTCAGAGAACGGTACCGTGACGAACGCGATCGTGCAGAGCACTAGTGGCTATGCCCAATTCGATACCGTTGCCCTCGAAGTCGCCAGGGCCGGCAAGTTTGACCCTGCGATGAAGCGGGATAAGCCTGTCGGGGTCTGGATCGTGTTGCCGATCCAATTCACGTCCGATTAGAAGCCGAATCTGGTTCCGTGAATCGCAGGCCTGATGATCGAATATTCGCCAGGCGCCGTGGGTATTTCTGGACGAGAGGGAGTGTTTATCGCCTGGGAGGTGTGTGATGTTCGGAATGCTCACAACTGCGGTCTTGTTGATTGTCTATATAATTGTGGCCATAGCTTACGGTCTGCGGCGCGTACGCGAGAAAGAGGCTAGAGAATCTTTGGTGTGGCCTGACGACCTGCGTGAAGAATCGCGCGTGTCCTGATTCAAGGAACAGGAGCTTCGCGCGGCAAGTGAAGAGATGAAAATCCTTGTCGTCCAGACCAAGGAGATCGGCGACGTCCTGATCTCCACCGCCATCTGCAACACGCTGAAGCTCAACGACCCCGAGGGTCAGGTGGACTACCTGATCATGGACTACTGCCGGGGCATGGCGGACGGCAATCCCAACATCGACACGATCATCCCGGTAGATCACGCGCGGAAAGACAACTGGCTCTATCTGCTCGGTCTCATGCGCCGCCTCCGGGAGGAGCGTTACGACGCGCTGATCAACATACAGGGGCAGATCATGGGTCTCCTTCCCTGCCTCCTGGCCGGCATCCCGCGCCGCATCGGATTCGATAAATTCGGCTGGACCCTTGCGCTCACGGATCGCGTCAAGTTCCGCGAGGCCACCGAGAATAAGGGCAACGGCTGGATCGTTGACGACCGCTTCGCTTTGCTCCAGCCCCTGGGGCTGACCGAGGAAGACCGCACCTACCGCATCTGGCTCAGCGATGCGGAATGCGCAGCGGGGGCCGATCGTCTCGCCTCGGCCGGCGTCGATCCTCATCTACCTCTCGTACTGTTCGGCGTAAACAGCCGGGGGGCCTACAAGGTGTGGCCTGCGGAATACTACGCCGCGCTCATGGACACGCTCATCGAGGACCACGATGCGCAGATCCTTCTCTACTGGGGCCCGGGAGAGAGACAGTACAACCAGAGCGTGCGCGATCTCGTGGCTCCGGCGAACCGCGGTCGGGTGTTCGCCGACATCGAGACGGGAAGCATCCGAGACCTCATGACACTGTTCGCGCACGCTGACCTGTTCGTGGGCGGAGATACAGGACCCCGCCACATGGCCCAGGCCCTGGACATTCCCACGTTCGGGATCGCGGCGCCCACCGGAGACAAGTACATCTGGAACCCCTGGAACAACCCGCGCTTCCGCGCCATCGATCTCCAGGATGCCCTGGGCATGGACGACGAGGAGTATCGGTCGGTGCGAACCGGGATTGTCCGGGGAACGAATGACATGGAGTGGTTCAGGAAGGTCACCCCGGAATTCGCTCGTAGCGAACTCGAACGGATGATCGCGGAACAAGGCCTGATGAAGCCATGACGATCGCCCGGATCATCGCCGGCGCATCGAGACCGTTCCGGCTCAGCCGGATTTCCGTCACGAGGCGGGTCGTGTCATTCGGAGGCGTCGGAAGCAGCGCCATCCTGGAGCATGTCGAGAACGGTGACACGGATCGCATCAGAGTCCATCAGAAGCGGAAACATTGCCTGTCTCCGCAGCTGATTCCCGAGGTACGGCGGGGGTTGGAGTTGAAGGTCTGCTTCCTGTTCGGCAATCCGTATCATTCCGTCGTCTCGCTATTCAGCCGGAATCTCCATCGACAGCATGAGCGGTCGATGACGCGGGAGATGCGACGGCATACGCGGGTTTTGAGGGACGATACGACTATCGAAGAGTATCTCAGTGCCGGCGTCGACCGTTTCTTCTTTGAGCGACACCTGGACAACTGGATCGGCTACGAAGGAAACGCCGTCCGTATCCTGGCGGCAAAATACGAGGACCTGGCCGATCACATCGACGAAGTGATGCGTTTTCTTGATTGTGACCGACCGTTCCAGATCCTGCCGAGAAAGACCCGATTCGAAGAGCAGTCGCCGGCGACCCGGGCCGGTCTCGAACTCATGTACGGTGAACTGAAGGACCGCATCGACAGTTTGCCGTCGTTGATCAGGGTCAACTGGTGATCGCAACCCGCCTCAGTCCAGTGCCAGACTCGAAAGCGTCGGCTGTTGGGCACAGCGATTCATGGCCGAGCAGGCGGGGCTTCCCGCCGTATATGCCCGGCCGCAGTTAGCTTCGGCCGGCTGTAACTCAATCCGGCCGCTGGACTACGCCGACCGTGTCAGGGAGCTATGCTTGGAGCTCCCAGACGCTCATAGGCAGTAGTCGGAGCGGGGGCTGGTGGCGCATAAGCTGACCCGGCATCCGCGGAAATCGAATCGCGAACGCGAGTCTTCAGGCCCTTCCCCGCTCGGAACGACACGCTGTTGCGAGCCGAAATGTGGATCGCCGCACCCGTCTGCGGATTCCGACCCATGCGCGCCTTCGTCCGGCGCGTCTTGAACGTTCCGAAGCCGGTAATCGTAATGTCTCGACCAGCGTCGAGCTCCACCGCGATGATGCCTTCACCCGGCTTGGTGGAAAAGATGGAGTCGATCATGTCCATGGCTTTCGCCTTGGAGATGTCGGTTTGCCGCGCCAACTTTTCCGCGAATTCCTGTTTCGTCACGCTACTCTCCTCTGAAACGAGAAAAACGGTTTTGCGACATCACTCAACTCATTATGAAAGCGCGATCCGGAGCCCGCAAGACCGACTTCCGATACCCGCTGGGCTCGGATTCGCTGAACCCGTTCCGAACATGCTCCCAGGAAGCTGTGATGGTGACGGCTTGACGTGCGTACACTGAGTACGTCTATTGCGTAATATAATTACATGAATACGTAACAAAGGAGTCAGTGATGGGAAAACAAGGAGAAGGATCTGCAGACGTTTGGTCGGTTATCCGCGACCAACTTGAGTCGTGCGGCGTGGACCTGGAGGCACTGAGTTCCCTGGCCAAAGACGGGACGTCGATGAAGATGAAGGTTGTGTGTATTGCCGACGATCTTCGTTCTTCGTTGGATGCGCTTGGACAGTCGGCTCGCGATCAGGTCCTGATGGTCAGGGTAGACAAGGATACGGTTGAGGAGTTGGACGCATGGGTGGAAACCGGCGCCATGAAGAGCCGCTCGGAAGCGGCGGCGTTCTTCATTCGCGAGGGGATGCAAGTTCGCTCGAGCGAGTTCGGGGAACTGAAGAGCGCAGTCGACGCCGTGGCCGAGGCGAAGGAACGTCTGCGCAACGCGGCGCGCGACGTGTTTGGTGGGACGCAAACGTAGCCCGCGCCGGGGTCCGGAGCACGGCAAGCGGGTCCGGACATTCTCCCCGGACCCGCCCATCCTGCCGACTGTCAGATGTCCCGCTCATCCAAGCAGACGTTGCACTGCCGCGTTCTCTATCTCGATGATTTGACCGAGGATCTCGCCCAACTGCTTGAAGACCGCGGCCGCCTCCGCGGATGTGAGCGTGCAGTCGGCGACCAGGGCCCGCTGCTCCGCGTGGAGCGCGGCCATCTGCTCCGCCACCGGCTTCTCGTCCAACTGGGCGCTGCGAAGGTCGGCGAGTTCGGCATAGCGGGCGAGGCCATCGCTCGCGTTGCTGGCAACGGTCGCCAATTCCGACCACAATTCACCGCTCCGCCGGAACGCCGTCGCAGCTTCCGCGGTACTTTCCGGGCCGATCACCTCTCCTGCCTCCGTCAAGAAATCGGCGTAGAGGAAGCGACCCGCCCCGGGCGCTGTATATGCGTGGGTGACGCAGTCATACAGTCGGGTCAGCCCGATCGCAGCGCGGGTACCGTCGGCGAAGACGCGCTCCCAGCTCTTCTTCTCGGTCGGCGTCGTGAGCAGCCGGTGCCACTTCGTCAGGCCAGCGGTACCCACATTGGATGCGAACTGGGGCACGGGTGGGGTGTCGTAGCCCCGGGCGCCGGCCTGGATCGCAGAGG
>CBDUXS010000119.1:0-4483 GCA_965371255.1 uncultured bacterium | reverse complement strand
AGGACCTCCATCCAACTCCGGAACAGATCGGCCGGAAAAGACACGTCCGCGCGCTCCCACGGTGTGTGGACCGTGACCTGTTCTCTTCGCGATTCCCACTCCAACCCGCGGGTATCCTCTCCCATCAATCGAGTAGCCGCAGTGGCATTACCAGGCAGAGGTAGTCCGGTGCCCCGGAGGCCGGCATGAACGTGGCCGCTCGTTCCGGCGCTTTGAACTGCAGGAGTACGTCTTCGTCCGGCATGTGCTTGAGAACTTCGAGTAGATAATTCGCGTTGAATCCGATTTCCAGCGTGTCGCCCTGGTAGTCGATCGCCATTTCCTCCTCCGCCTCTCCCAGGTCCGGCGTCTGCACCCGGAAAGACAATTTGTCTTTGGAGAAGCTCATCCTGACACGGTGCGTCTGGTCGCTCGCCACGACCGCCATACGCCGAATCGCAGAGCTGAGGTTGTCACGGTTTGCTGTGGCGACTCGATCGTTATCTGTCGGAATGACCTGTTGGTAGTTCGGATAAGGTCCCTCAATCAGCCGTGTGTGTACGAGTTTGTTGGGGGACTGGAACGCGAGGTGGTTCTTGGAGTGAGCTAGTTCTATTTCGCCGGTCGCGTCGAACAGTCGCTGGACCTGCTGTAATGCTTTCGGAGGAACGATAAGGTCGGCCTCCGGGGCGCCCACCCCGGATAAGTCTATCGTCATCTTGGCAAGTCGATGGCCGTTTGTCGCAATCATAGAAGCACTTTCCGGACGGAGTTGCCACAACACACCATTCAGAATCGGACGGCTTTCTTCCGTCGAAACGGCGAACGAAGTGCGGGCGATCAGCTCCCTTAATTGAGCCGCATCCATCTTCCAGCTGTCCGTAAAATCAATATCCGGTGCGCTTGGAAATTCCTCTGGGGCCAGGCCGAACAGCTTGAAACGGGTTTTTCCGCTTTCTATCCTGATCTCGACACCGTCTGTCTCGATGTGCACGGGAGCGGCCGGCAACTCCCTCGCTATCTCTGCAAACTTCCGGGCTGGTACAGTAACCGATCCTGGTTCGGAAACTTCCGCATCTATGGACACGCGGACCGAGATATCCAGATCAGTCCCGCTCAACGACAGGCGGCCATCCGCTGCTTCGAGCAGAATATTGGACAGCACAGGCAGGGTGGTTTTTGTGGGGATGGTCGCCGCGACGGCACCCAACCCTGTATGCAGGCTATCCCGCGTGACCGAAAGCTTCATCCGTGACCCTATCCTCTCTCGATTCGTCGTGAACCCTGCGGTTTTCCCCGGGAAGGTCCGTTAGTGCATCTATTTAGTATCAAACCAGTAGACGTAGTAGGGGCGGTGAAAACGTGGATAAACCTCACGCTACCGTCGTCTCGGTGCATAAACCCCGTATAGCCGGCCACCGAACGCCGTGCACATACTGGGGGAAACTACCGCCACGCTCCACGGCCATCCACCAACATGGACAGTGAGCCGTCGTACTACGCCGTGTTCCACAACAGTTTCACCAGCGCTGTCCACGCAAGAAAACCAGGGTTCAAGGGCGTCGAAACTCATCGACGATCTTCTGAACACGATGACGGAAAGTCGCATCTGACGCCATCTCCGCCTCAACCTTATTGACGGAATGAATTACTGTTGAGTGGTCCCGACCGCCGAAAAGTCCACCTATTTCCGTATACGGCAAATCCAACTGCGTCTTGATCACGTACATGGCGACCTGCCGGGGTACCGTCAATTGCTTGGTTCTACGCTTTGAAATCAGACTATCGACAGAAACTCCCCACACGTCTGCCGTACGCTGTCGGATCTCGTCGGGACTCGGTCCACGGTCTTCCTCGTCGTCCAGACGTGGTCCGAGAGCTTCACGTGCGAGATCCAGTGTCATTTCGCGACGGGTCAGTGAGCTGTAGGCGAGCAACTTGATTACGGCGCCCTCGAGTTGCCGGACCGACGTTTTTCGGTTGCGAGCGATGAACTCGATGACGTCATCATCGATAAACAGGGCGTCTTCGGCGGCCTTCTTCTGGAGGATCGCCACCCGAGTCTCGAAATCCGGTGGCTTGATGTCGGTGACGAGGCCCCACTCAAACCGGGATACGAGACGTTCCTGGAGACCCGGAATTTCCTGGGGCGGCCTATCGCTCGTGACCACGATCTGCCGGTGGGCGTCATACAGGGAATTGAACGTGTGAAAAAATTCTTCCTGCGTGGCCTCTTTGTTTCCGAGAAAATGGACGTCATCTACCAGAAGAACGTCGAATTTCCGGTACCGTTGCCGGAATTCGGCGGTCTTACCACCCTGAATCGCCGAGATCATTTCGTTGGTGAACTGTTCGGAGGTTACATACGCGACCCGCATTTCAGGAGCATGTCTCAGGATCTCGTTGCCAATGGCATGCATCAGGTGAGTTTTTCCGAGCCCGGTGTCCCCGTAGATAAACAAAGGATTGTAGGCTCTGGCCGGGCTATCGGCGACGGCCCGGCTCGCCGCCGCGGCAAGCTGGCTGTTGCCACCAATTACGAATCGCTCGAACGTATAGCGGTTGTTGAGGCCAGCAATCTGCGCCGCTTCGGCTGGGGAGCGTTCCCTGGCTCCGGGGGGCGCGCTCGTATCGGTGATTACTCCGGATGGGTCGCCGTCTGTTACAGGTTGATCTCCGTCAGCACGTAGATCCGGAAACACCATCCGTTCGGGCGATCCTTTGTGCTCGAACCGAAGAGACATCTCCGATCCGAGTTCGCGCTGAACGATCTGTCGCAGCAGGTCGCCGTATTTGTCCTCTATCCACTCAACCGCGAATCGAGTCGGTGCCGCCACGACGAGAGTATCATCGCTGAGCGCCACAGCTTCGGTCGGGATCAGCCAGGTACGAATAGTCTGCTCCGGCAAGGCCCCCCGCGCCGCGGCGGTGATCGAGGTCCAGGCTTCCGAGGCAGTGAGTTCCATACCAATCCGGCGCTCGTTGTTTCTGTAGGTTCGGTGGGAGCGGGGGGAGATTCTAGGTGAAGTTTTCCACACTGTCAACGAATTCAGATACGCCTGCGCCCGGCCTGGTTTCACGAGCCGAGGCATGTTTGACAGAATCAACCAACGCACTTAGCCTAAGAGGCTTTTCTGACTGACGGCAGTGATTGGAGATCCTAAGGCATGCAACCGACATATAGAAACCCGAGCCGCCGGAAGCGTCTCAAAGTCCACGGCTTTCGGGAGCGCATGAAGACGAAGGCCGGACGCAAAGTATTGGCGAGACGTCGTCGGAAAGGGCGTTATTCGCTCACTGTGAGCGATGAGGTTCGCCGCAAACATCGCATCTGAGCCAGATTCGCCCGGTGCCGTGAACGATCGGCGTCGGTTCCCCAAGTCCGCCCGCCTCCGATACTCGACTGAGGTCCGCGCGATGTTCCGAGCTGGCACGCGGTGTTCGTGCGGGACGCTCGAAGTGTTCCTTCGGGATTCGACCGATCGCAGGAACCCACGGCTCGTAATCGTCGTACCGAAGCACGGGCACACGATTGTCGAGCGCAATCAGTTGAGACGACGCGTGCTCGAGTTGCTGCGAACACGCTGGCTACCGGGCGAGCGCAACCGTCCACAGCCACGAGATCTACTCGTTCGCGCGACGGCGCTTGCTTACGAGCAGGGATTCGACGAACTGGCGGCCGCTCTTACCGACTGCCTGGAGCTGGAGCTGTGTTGAAGAAAACGGTGCTCATATTCATCCGGGTTTACCAGGAAGCCGTTTCGCCCTGGTTGCCTGCCGCGTGCCGGTACGAACCGACGTGCTCGGAGTACGCCCGGGTCGCGGTGGAGAGACATGGAATCGGCCGCGGCGGCTGGCTGGCGGCCCGGCGGCTCGGACGGTGCCAGCCATTTGGTGGCTCCGGATGGGATCCGGTGCCGGAATCCAACCAGACGACACAGCATAAGGTCGATAAATAAATGGAGAGACGCGTTCTTCTGGCGGTGGCCCTGTCAATCGGCCTCATCTTTCTGGTCAACCTGCTGTTTCCACCGATTGAGAAAACCGTGCCGTTCGAGATTGAGGCTCCGGCCATCGTGGATTCGCAGACTACTCAGGCGGACGACACAGCCGGGCTCATCGAGCAAGAGCGCGATCTCGGAGGAGCCCTGGTTACGGAACAAGCTGCCGAGCCCATGGCCCGAATCGATCCGGGGGCGGCACCGGTGCGCGGCGACACGATCGTAGTTCGGTCCGACCTGTTCGAGCATGCGTTCTCGACCGTCGGGGCGACACTTGTCGGCGCGGCGCTCACGAAGTTCGAGGCGTACGGCGAGGGCGATCCGGAAATGTCGCCGGTTCAACTGGTGCGTGAGGGCGACCATTTTCTCGGGTACCGCATCGCCGTGGGCGGGGACACTGTGCGTGTCGACAACCGCGAGTTTTCCGTATCACGTCAAAGTCTGGACCTGTCCGAGAATACGCCCCGGGATTCTCTCGTATTTACCTACGAGTTTCCGGGAAG
>CBDUXS010000118.1:0-4514 GCA_965371255.1 uncultured bacterium | reverse complement strand
AACCCTCCGGTTTCACGAGGATCTCACCGAACGCGAGGTCTTCGGCCGCCAGTACGAATGCGGTACTCGGCATGCCTTTTACACCTGCCTGAATGCGCGCATAGTACGGCTCCCAATCAGCATCCGGATCGCGCATACCGATAAACACGAAATCCGCCCCGATCGAGGACTCGCGGAATATGTCCAGGAACGGCCGGCCTCCTCCGACGATCGTTTCACACCTGGTATCCGTCCGCAAGCCACCGATGATTCGTTCGAGATTGGCCTGGGCCGGCACCGACGCGTCGTGGTTCGGAACTACCATTTTCACCCGTAACTCGGCTCCACGCCACCCGAAGCTCGTCTGGAGCAGGTAGGCAAGAGTCAGCATCAACCCGCCATTGTCCTGGAGACCGCCCCACCACACGTCGATCCGCTGCCGATTGCCGAAGTCCAATTCATGATTGTGATGGAGGATCACCACGTTTCGCCGCGCCTCGTGAAAATCGGCGATCATGCGGCAGTAGTCCGGTCGGTGGTCGTCCGACTCCGTATCACCCAGCAGCACGGTGTTCGGCGTCAGCGCCCCGATGCCGTAAGCCTCGATCAGGCGGGTGGCGCCTTCGAATGGATCAGGCGCCCGGATCATCCGGATCAGCGCATGCACTCCACGTTTTGCCAGGTAGTCACTGATCGTGCGCTCCATTCCTCGCTGGCGATCGAGTGTGATGCCGTCGTCAGTGAGAACACTGCTGACCGTCACGAGGGCCCGGCGATGTGCGATCCAATTCGCGAATTCGATCAGGTACCAGCGCTTTGTCGGCGCTCCTGAAAGCACCAGCAGGTGAGGCCGCCAGTTCTTCGGATCGGTGGCATCCTGCAAGCGGAACAGGCCCGCACGCGTGACGGCCATCCACAGGCCGCGCCGGACGTCGCCCCACGTCGTTTTGAGCTCACGCCGTTGGAGCCAGACGTAGATGCCTGTTACAACTATGGCAGCGATGATGGTCGCACCCGCATTGATCAGAACCATCACACTGACGCAGCCGACCGCGCCGAGCGCGGACAGATACCAGGGTACCCGGAACCGGGGGCGGAAGGACGGGCTCCCCAGCGCACGCTCGAGGCCCGCCGCCACATTCAGCACACCGTACGTCGTGAGGAAGAACATCGTCAGGATCGGCGCGATCAGGTTCAGATCTCCGAGCCACACGGCGGTGAGTGCGATGCCGAGCGTGACGGTCGTTCCCCTGCGGGGGGTGTCGTCGTCGTTGCTGCCCTTACCCAACCAGCGGAGCGGACCGGGGAGGATGCCGTCGCGCGCCAGCGCCTGCAACACGCGCGGTGCACCCATGATGCTGCCGACGGCGCTCGACAGCGTCGCGCCCCACACCCCCACCAGGATCGCGTCTCCCCAGAACGCCATCCGGCGCATGATCATCGGATCGCTGATCAGTTGCTCCGACCCGGCGCGTGCGGCCAGGAACACCGGCAACACCATGTAGATCAGGTACCCGATGCCGACCGCCGCCAGCGTGCCACGCGGGATGGATCTGCCAGGGTTCTTGAGATCGCCCGACATGTTCACCCCGGCCATGATCCCCGTGACAGCCGGGAAAAACACGGCAAACACGATCCAGAAGCCGTGGCGGGTCACGTCGCCTACCGGAGCGTTCAGTGCATCGTGCGCCTCCGGTCCGATGGGGGACCCGAATACGAATGACAGCAGCGACACGGCGATCGCAGCCATGATGAAGTATTGCACCTTGATCGCAGCCCGGGCCGACTTCAGCGCCACACCCGCGACTGCGATTGTCGTCGCGATCCCTACCATCCTCTGGTCCAGGGCCGGAAACACGGCCACGAGGCTTTCGGCGAATCCAATCGTGTACAGGGCGACGGACAGAGCCTGCGCGAAGAACAGCGGAATCCCCACGGCGCCGCCGGTCTCCAGGCCGAGCGAGCGGCTGATCATGTAGTAGGCACCGCCGACTCGGACTCGCTGGTCCGAGGCGATGGCCGAGATGGACAGGGCCGTGAGGAAGGTGATCGACGTCGAAATGGTGACGATCAGCAGCGTACCGACCAACCCGACGTTTCCGACGACCCAGCCAAACCGCAGGTACATGATGACGCCGAGAATCGTAAGGATCGACGGCGTGAACACGCCCCCGAACGTTCCGAGGCCGGCTCCCTGTGTCTGGAGGACGGTTTGCGGTTTGGGCGGGCGGGTGGAGCTCGAGGAATTCGGACTCATGGCCGCAAATGCATAACCGCGGGCTGCAGGAATGTCGAGCGTTGGACGGCGGGCGTATGATCTGTCGTAGAGGCTGACGACCCTGACTCGGGACACACGGAGACACGATGGAGCGTTGCGCTTGGGCCGGTACGGACCCGCTGATGATCGCCTATCACGACGAGGAGTGGGGCGTACCCGTGCATGACGATCGCAAGCTGTTCGAGTTCCTCGTGCTGGACGCCTTCCAGGCCGGACTCAGCTGGAAGACGATCCTCCATAAACGGGAAAACTTTCGGGCGGCATTCGACGGCTTTGACGCGAAGCGGATCGCCCGATACGGGGAGCCGGAGCGAGCGCGACTGCTCGCCGACGCGGGCATCGTGAGGAATCGGATGAAGGTCGATGCGACCTTCGGCAACGCCCGTGTATTCCTCCGTCTGCAGACAGAGCACGGATCGTTCGACGCCTGGATCTGGCAGTTCACAGACGGCCGCACGCGACGCAATTCGTGGGAGTCCATGAGCGATATCCCGGCCAGGACGGCCGAGTCCGACGCCATGAGCAAGGCGCTCAAGGCAGAGGGGTTCAAGTTCGTGGGCTCGACGATTTGCTACGCCTTCATGCAGGCCGCCGGGATGGTGAACGACCACGAGACGGGCTGCTTTCGCTACGGGGAGGTCGGAAAGCTTGTCAACGGCTAACCCTCCGCCTCCACCACGGCGGTGCCCCCGGAGCGCCGCGGATCCGCCGCGGCGACAAGGCCACCGGATGGGGACCATTCCGCGACGCCCACGCCACCAAAATACATCGACAACTCAGGCATCGCCCGCCACGGCACACCGCCGAGGTCCGTGGGAATCCCGGGCTCGGCGGCCACGCGCATTCCTCCGTCCGTCGCCTCGAGATGCAGTCGCGGATGATCGATCGCTTCCGCCAGCGGCATTCCGGCGTTTGCATGGTTCACGAACACCTGCAGAATCGCCGTCGTGATCCGATCGGCGCCGGGCGATCCGATGGACAGCACCTTGTGCCCCGCGCCGCGAGCTACGGTGGGCGCCATGTTCGAAACGAGCCTGGCGCCGACGGGCCAGGAG
This sequence comes from uncultured bacterium, assembly GCA_965371255.1. Classification (GTDB taxonomy): domain Bacteria; phylum Gemmatimonadota; class Gemmatimonadetes; order Palauibacterales; family Palauibacteraceae; genus JARFPW01. The sequence goes on along the minus strand of CBDUXS010000118.1, from coordinate 1,202 downwards.
TGCAGCCCCCGGCGATTGAGTTCGATTTCGCCCAGGCAGTTGTTCAGCCACAAACCTGTGCCGGGCACCATTACGCCCGAACCGTAGCCGGCCGACAGTGTGATCGAACAGGCCAGGCCCCTCGAGTCCACGGCCGACGTGTGCACGGTAGACGGAGACCGAAACGCCGCCTGCATTTCGGCAATCGCCGTGGCGATATCCTCACGCAGATCCACGTGGTCGCGCCGAAACCCGAGCACCGCTTTCTGAACCTCGACGAGATGCTCGACGTCCTCGCGGGTCCATGGGTTCGAGGGCCGCTGTCCCATCAGCCGCAGCATCGCACCGATCACCACGCCGCCAAGCGCGGGCGGAGGATTCGTGGCCACGGTCCAGTCATCCACGGGTCCGACGAGGGCGTCACGGACCACAGGCCGGTAGGCCGACAGATCGGTGGCCGTTAGCAGCCCGCCGTTGTTTTCCATGTCGGCGGCGATCGCGCGACCGAGCTCGCCCGTGTACAAGTCGTCCGCTCCGTACACGGCAATGCGCTCCAGGCTGTCGGGCAGCCCGTCCACGTGGATGCGCTCGCCGATCTCCCGGAGAGAACCGTCGGCGTGATGAAGCGCTGCCCGGCTGTCGGGGTGCCAACCGAACACCTTGGTGCCGGAAAACTCGAGGTAGTGGCGAGCGGGCGGGCTCAGTTCGAACCCGTCCCGGGCCATCTGGATCGCCGGCTCGAGGGCGATCGCCCACGGAACCTGGCCGTAGCGCTCCGACGCGATGGCGAGCGCTGCGGGACCGCCGGGCGTGCCGACGGATCCGTGCCCGACGTGCATCGACACCCCGCCGCCGTATTCAAGGCGCACCTCTCGCGTGCCCTGCCCGAATCGCTCCGGGGGCAGGCCGCGGCCAGGCATCTCAATGTACCCGTCGATCGTCACCGGATCGTCATCCGGTCCCCAGATGGTGACGAAACCACCGCATCCGGGCGCACAGATGCCGGGTTCCGCGGTCGCACCGACCCAGGCGGCCGCTATGGCTACGTCCACCGCGTTACCACCCGCCCGCGCGACGTCGGCTCCCGCGTCAGCGGCGGCCTTGGTGCTGGATGCTACGGCTACACCGGGCGTGGACATGGCCGAAGTTTAGCGGGCGCCAACCCGGCGTCCAACTCGCTCGGGGTAGCGTTCGGAGTCACACGGGTGTTGAATCAGGTGTTG
>CBDUXS010000117.1:0-4559 GCA_965371255.1 uncultured bacterium | reverse complement strand
GTGCGCACGCCGCACGGTCGTCGTAGCTTCCCGCCCGATGCCACGGCGTGACGACCTTTCTTCGATTCTTCTGATCGGCTCCGGTCCGATCATCATAGGCCAGGCCTGTGAGTTCGATTATTCGGGCACCCAGGCCTGTCGAGCGTTACGCGAGGAGGGCTACCGGGTCATCCTCGTGAATTCCAATCCCGCCACGATTATGACGGACCCCGACATCGCGGACGCTACCTACATCGAGCCACTCACACCCGAGTGGGTCGAGCGCGTGATCGAGAAGGAGCGCCCGGACGCCCTGCTCCCGACGATGGGTGGCCAGACGGCCCTCAACATAGCGCTGGCGCTGGCTGAGAACGGCGTACTCGAGAAGTACGGCGTCGAGTTGATCGGCGCCGACACGCGGGCGATCCAGATGGCCGAGGACCGGGAGAAGTTCGCCGCGGCGATGCAGCGCATCGGCCTCAAAGTTCCGCATGGCGGCTTCGCCGGCTCCAACGAAGAAGCGCGGATCATCGTGGAAGACGTCGGCTACCCGGCAATCCTCCGGCCGTCGTTCACGCTCGGAGGGACCGGGGGCAGCATCGTATGGAATGCCGAAGAATTCGACACGAAGGTGCGCCGGGCGCTGGAATTGTCGCCGATCACCGAGGTGTTGATCGACCGCAGTGTCATCGGGTGGAAGGAGTTCGAACTGGAGTTGATGCGGGACAGCGCGGATAACGTGGTCGTCGTGTGCTCGATCGAGAACTTCGACCCGATGGGTGTCCACACGGGCGACTCCGTCACGGTCGCCCCCGCAATGACGCTGTCGGATTACGAGTACCAGGAACTGCGCAATGCCGCGATCGCGATCATCCGGGAGATCGGCGTCGAGGCCGGTGGATGCAACATCCAGTTCGCGGTGAGTCCCGACGACGGCGAGATCCTGGTCATCGAAATGAACCCGAGGGTCTCGCGCAGCTCGGCGCTCGCGTCCAAGGCGACCGGTTTCCCGATCGCCCGGATCGGGGCGAAGCTGGCCGTCGGATATCGGCTGGACGAGATCGAGAATGCGATCACGAAGGTCACGCAATCCTGCTTCGAGCCCGTTCTGGATTACGTGGTCGTCAAAGTTCCCAGGTTCGCGTTCGAGAAGTTTCCCAGAGCGGACGCGACGCTGGGCATCCAGATGAAGGCGGTCGGCGAAGTAATGGCGATCGGCCGCACCTTCCAGCAGGCGTGGCTCAAGGGATTCCGGGCGCTCGAAAATGATCGCGTCGGTTGGGTGCCTGCGGATGATCCGGTGGACGACAGGCTGCGGGACGAAGACCTCGACACCATCCGATCGGCCCTGCGCACGCCGACGCCCGAGCGGCCATTTCAGATCTACCGTGCCCTCGCTGCAGGAATGACTGCCCGGGAGATCTCAGAGATTACGCACATCGACCGCTGGTTTCTCGATGAGTTGGCAGACATCATCGAGGCAGGCCTGGAGATCCGGGCTGCGGACGAACTGGCGCCCGGTCTTCTTCATGCCGCCAAGCGTCTCGGCTTCGGCGACGGCGAACTCGCTCGGCTCCGGGACTGCACCGAGGCAGACATCCGGACCATGCGTCACGATCACGCTATCCGGCCGGTGTTCAAGACCGTGGACACGTGCGCCGGCGAGTTTCCTGCCGCGACGCCGTACCTGTACTCGACATACGAATCGGAAAACGAGTCGATCCGTACCGATCGCAAGAAAGTCGTGATACTAGGCAGTGGTCCGAACCGCATCGGACAGGGCGTCGAATTCGATTACTGCTGCGTCTCGGCGGCGATCGCGCTCCGTGAGATCGGGGTCGAAACGATCATGGTGAATTCGAACCCCGAGACCGTATCGACGGACTTCGACATCTCCGACAAGCTCTATTTCGAGCCGCTTACCCTGGAGGACGTGCTCGAAATCGTCCAGCATGAGCAGCCGGACGGTGTGATCGTTCAGATGGGCGGGCAGACCCCACTTCGGTTGGCGAGACGGCTCGAGGACCTGGGCGTGCCGATTCTCGGAACCAGCGTCGACGCGATCGACGAGGCGGAGGACCGGGAGCGGTTCGACACCCTGTGCCGCGAGCTGGGCATCTCCGCGCCGGAAGGGGGTACCGCTACGCACCTTGACGACGCGCTCCAGATTGCGGACCGGATCGGCTATCCCGTCCTCGTGCGTCCGAGCTACGTCCTCGGGGGCCGGGCGATGGAGATCGTGTACGACGGCGATATGCTGCGAGAGTACTTCGCCAGGGCCTTGCGGGCGTCACCGGAGCATCCGGTACTTCTCGACCGTTTCCTCGAGGACGCGTTCGAAGCCGATGTGGATGCGATCAGCGACGGGGAGCGAGTGTTGATCGGGGGCGTGATGCAGCACATCGAAGAGGCCGGGATTCACTCCGGCGATTCAGCCTGCGTGTTGCCGCCCTACATGCTCGAAGATGAGCAGATCGAAGAGATGAAGCGCTGGACGCGGGCGTTTGCCCGACGGTTGGGTGTTCGTGGCCTGATCAACGTTCAGTTCGCCGTGCACGATGGGCGCACCTACGTCATCGAGGTGAATCCACGGGCGAGCCGGACCGTGCCCTTCGTCAGCAAGGCGACGGGAGTCCCACTGGCACGCATCGCGGCACGCACACTGATGGGCGAGACGCTGGACGATCTCGGGATGCCGGATGAGCTCCAGGTTCGAGAGGTCGCCGTGAAGGAGGCCGTATTCCCGTTCAACAAGATCCTGGATGCGGACCCGCTTCTCGGCCCTGAAATGCGCTCCACCGGCGAAGTCATGGGGCATGCGGACAGCTTTGGGCTGGCGTTCGCGAAGGCGCAGATCGCAGCCGATGGATCGCTGCCGCTCGAGGGCACGGTCGTAGTAACCGTGCACGATCGGGACAAACCCAAGGCGACGCCGATCATCCGGCGTCTGCACGAACTCGGGTTCGACATTCGCGCAACGGCGGGCACGGCCACATATCTCCGCAGCCGGGGTGTGCCGTGCGAGACCATACTCAAGGTGCATGAGGGCAGGCCGCACATCATCGACCTGCTGCTGTCGGGACAGATCCAGCTACTCGTGAACACGCCACTCGGCAAGCACGCTCAACAGGACGACTACATGATCCGACGGGCGGCGATTGCCCGCGGAATACCGTACACCACAACGCTATCCGCGGCGGCGGCCGCCGCCGATGCGATCATTGCTCTGAGAAGCAGACGCCTTATCGTAACGAGCATCCAGGAGCGCTCGGCTGGCCTTGCGGCGGCAAACCACGTCTCGCCTGCCAGGCTCAGCGCACCCACGCCTGTCGGTTGAGTATCAGTCGGTCTGAACGGCCGCATGGACCTGCATATTGATTTTTCAGCAGAATTTGCATAATTATTAGAGGATGCAGCGGCATCGGAGCCTCGATCACGTCGGGATCCGAGTGCCTCCCACTCAACCGGAGGAATGAAGATGACGAAGTTTCGTGCCGCGTGGCTGGCGCCGGCGCTGATCGTGTTCGCCGCAGCCTGTTCGAGCGGCGAAGCCACGGTAGACGAGAGCGCGGCCGATGCCGCTAATCCTTGTGCTGTCGACGCAGCCAATCCGTGCGCCGACAATCCGTGTGCCGCCGAGATGGATGGCGACGAGATGAATCCGTGTGCGGCGGAGAATCCGTGTGCGGCCGAGAATCCGTGTGCGGCCGACAATCCGTGTGCGGCGGAGAATCCGTGTGCGGCCGACAATCCGTGTGCGGCTAATCCCTGCGCGGCTAATCCCTGCGGCGGATGAGCCAGGCTGTTGCCTGGCCTGACAAGCACTGATCTACTCTCGGTGAGTCGATCGAGCGTGAAAGCCCGGCCCATGGCGGCCGGGCTTTTTCGCATTGTAGGTGCGTCGTTGGCACTCACCGCGTGCGGTGGGGAGCCGGCGGAGCCGGCGGCCGTTGCCGGACCCGTGGCGTCTCCGGTCGCTGATTCCCGCACCTTCCAGTCGATGGAAGACTTCCTCGGCGGCTACTGGAATCGGCCGATCCCACCGCAGGGAGAACCGCCGGCGGAGTGGTCCACGCTCGAGACATCCCTCGCCCCTTCTCAATGCGGCACGTGCCATGTGCCCCAGTACGAAGACTGGCAGACGACCGTGCACTCGCGAGCCTACTCACCGGGACTTGCCGGCCAGCTGGTCAGCCAGGAGGCAACGAACTTCGGATTCGTGCGCAGCTGTCTAGTCTGCCACACACCTCTGTCCGAGCAACAGGCGAAGCTTCCCCTCACTGGAGGCGGATTCGGCACGAATCCGGACTTTGACCACGATCTCAAACAAAGCGGCCTCGTCTGCGCCGCCTGTCATGTACGGGGCCAGGTGCGCCACGGGCCGCCCACCCGCGAGGGATCGACGGCACCGTCGGCAGCAGGGATGCCGCATGGCGGGGTCGTGCGGTCAGAGTATTTCGAGGACTCGAGATTCTGCGCTGGCTGCCATCAATTCGCTTCTCCTGCCCCGAACGGAAAATCACTTCAGAACACGTACGAGGAATGGCTCGATAGTCGATACGCGACGGAGGGCGTCTCCT
>CBDUXS010000116.1:0-4572 GCA_965371255.1 uncultured bacterium | reverse complement strand
GGCGGAGGCGCGACGGATCCGGACGAGATCGCTCACGTGGCCAGCAGTCGCTCCGTGGCCGACCGGCTGCGACGAATCGACTCGACGAATTGCTCGTTCATCGGTCCGCGCGCCTTCCAGCGGTCCCACACCTGGTCCCAGGTGATCGGCGTGTTGTGAAGCCACACGCGGTCGTCCGCATCCCACTCGCACGGGAAACTGTACTCGAGTTCCACGTCGCCCGTTTCCGGATCCGAGTGTGCGGGAACGTCGATGCCCAGCTGCTCGCAAAGCGGCACGACCGCCTTCAGCCAGGTGGCACGCAGTTGATCGTTCGTCATTCCCTTGAGCTTGAATTCGAGCTGCGCATTGTGGTGCTTTCTGTCGTCCGGCATGCCGAACCACTCGACCCCCATCGGGAACATCCAGTCGACCGCCCGCTGCACGAGGTCGCGTCCTTCGCCGCCCGCTTCGGCCAGCCGACGCATCCAGACTTCGCCGTGGCGGAGATGGAAGTTTTCTTCCATTCCCACCTTCGTGAGCGACCGCTTCAGGGGGCCGTACGAGGTGTGTCGATGCACGTCGCTGAGCAGCGTGATCCCGGCTCGATCGTAGAGCCCGTTCGCCGTCACGAGCTCTGCCCAGTTCGCGAGGGGTTGATCAAATCCGAACGGATTCTTGAACCTGTTGGGCGGCCGATCGTAGACGAGAGCTTCCGGATCCTCACCCAGGTCCGCCAGCAGCCGATATGCGATATTGGCGTGACCCAGCTCATCCTGGATAATCGCCGTGGCCGATACCATCGTGTTGGTGGACGGAGCGTCTTTCGCGGCCATGTAGTACGCCGGCGCGCTCATCAACTCCGTGTCGCCCTGCACCGTCAGCTGGTTGATCAGCGCCTTCTTGTAGGTTGTCGTCATGTCGGCTTCGGATTCGACGATGAACCCTTCCTGCACCTTCCGCATCAGTTCTTCATCGGTGAAACGCGCCACCTCAGGTCTCCTCCGTCTCAGGTTGATCCGGGCCGAGGAACGGGTAGTGATAGTCGGACGGTGGATCGAAGGTTTCCTTGATGGTTCGCGGTGATACCCACCTCAGCAGGTTGATGTATGAACCAGCCTTGTCGTTCGTGCCGCTCGCCCGGGCGCCGCCGAACGGCTGCTGGCCAACCACCGCGCCGCTGGGCTTGTCGTTGATGTAGAAGTTGCCCGCCGCGTCGCGCAAACCCGCCAGCGCGTCCCGCACCGCGCCGCGGTCGGAGGCGAACACGGCTCCGGTGAGCGCATACGGCGAGGTCGTGTCCACGAGGCGGATCGTTTCCGCCCAGTCCTCCGCCGGATACGCATACACCGTCAACACGGGCCCGAAAATTTCCTCGCACATCGTCGAGAACCTCGGATCCTTCGCCACGATGACGGTCGGCTCGACGAACCAGCCCGTCTCCTCGGAATAGCCCCCGCCGATGATCACGTCCGCATTCGGCGACTGCTTCGCCTGGTCGATGTAGTCCGTAATGGTTCGATAGGCCGGCTCGTCGATTACCGCGCATAGGAAGTTGCCGAACTCGCACGGGTCACCCATCTCGATCGTCGCGAGCTGCGCCTCCATCGTCTCGCGCACGGCCGGCCACAGGTTGTCGGGAACGTACGCACGGGACACCGCGCTGCACTTCTGGCCCTGGTACTCGAACGACCCACGCACGAGCGCCGTCGCGACCTGCCGCGGATCGGCGCTCTCGTGGGCAAGCACGAAGTCCTTTCCGCCCGTTTCACCGACGAGACGTGGATACGTCCGGTAGTTCTCGAGGTTTTCGGCGACCTGCTTCCATAGCAGCTGGAAGGTTGCCGTCGAGCCCGTGAAGTGGATGCCCGACAGGTGCGGGCTCGCCAGCAGAACGTCGCTGATCTTGCTCGCCTTGCCTGCCACGAAGTTGATGACGCCTGCCGGCAGTCCCGCCGCCTGCATGAGCCGCATGTTGTAGTACGAGCCCAGCAGAGACGTATGCGCCGGCTTCCAGATCGACACATTGCCCATCAGCACGGGAGCCGAGCACAGATTGGCGCCTATCGACGTGAAGTTGAACGGCGAGATGGCATAAACGAAGCCCTCCAGCGGACGGTAGTCGGTCATGTTCCACATGCCGGGCGAACTCATGGGCTGTTTCGCGTAGATCTCGCGCGCGAACTGGACGTTGAACCGCCAGAAGTCGATCAACTCGCACACGGCGTCGATCTCGGCCTGGTGACATGTCTTGCTCTGCCCGAGCATCGTCGAGGCGTTGAGCGTCTGGCGCCACGGCCCTGCGAGCAGCTCTGACGCCCGCAGAAACACGGCCGCCCGATCCTGCCAGTTCCAGTTCGCCCAGTCGGAGCGCGCGTCCATGCAGCTCTCGACCGCCCGTTTCACATCATCGGGCCCGGCCATGTGATACCGCGCGAGCACATGGCCGTGGTCGTGCGGCATGCGGACTTCGGACACGTTGCCCGTGAACACGTCTTCGCCGTCGATCACCAGTGGGATCTCGATGACCTCGGACTTCATTTCATCCAGCTTCGCCTTGAGCTCTGCGCGCTCCGGAGAGCCGGGCGCATAGTCCAGCACCGGCTCGTTGACGGGAGTGGGGGGTCGGTGATCTCCCTCGACGGTCCGTCCGATGTGGGATTCCGCGGGCATTCGTATTCACTCCATGACGTGTGGTTCGGGTCCCGGGCGGACACACGGGAAAGGCGTTCATTCAGCCTTTTATCCTACCGTCGGACCGGCTCGGTGGCTACTATTTTGACCTGCTGCGGCGGGGCGTCGAGACTTGTGCCGGGGGCCCCGCGGGATCACGTTGGACGCCCGCTGGACGACCCTGTCAGAACCCTATGTGAAGGAGGTTCGCATGCCTCATCCGTTCCAGCTGCCGGACCTGGGCTACGCATATGACGCGCTCGAGCCGCACATCGACGCGCGAACCATGGAGATCCATCATTCCAAACATCACGCCGGCTATACGAGCAAACTGAACGCGGCGCTGGAAGGTCACCCGGACACGCACGGCAGCTCCGCGGAGGACCTGCTGCGGTCGATCGACTCGCTTCCGGCGGAGATCCGCGGCGCCGTACGCAACAACGGCGGTGGATTCGTCAACCACGCCCTGTTCTGGCAGGTAATCGCACCCGGTGGCTCCTCGTCTCCCGGCGGCGACCTTGAGGGGGCGATCGACGCGGCCTGCGGTTCGTTCGACACGTTCAAGGAGCAATTCTCCGGCGCTGCCGCCACGCGGTTCGGTTCGGGATGGGCCTGGCTCGCCGTAACAAGCGACGGCTCGTTGAAAGTCTACTCGACAGCCAACCAGGACAGTCCGTTGATGGAAGGAATGACGCCGATCCTGGGCCTCGATGTCTGGGAGCACGCGTACTACCTGAACTACCAGAATCGGCGGCCCGACTATATCGCTGCGTTCTGGAATCTCGTGAATTGGGACGCGGTCGCCAGTCTGCATGCGGCGGCCGGCTGAGTTGAGCCGTGCCTTGAGCCGTGCGTTGAGCCATGACCTGAGCCGCCGGGGCCGGCGGGCCGCTCTCGCATTTCTGGCAGCCCTGGCCGTCGCGGGACCGGGCGCCTGTGCCGGGCACATCGCGGGCGGAGTGGTCGAGAAACCAGCCTTTATCGTCCGTACGGTAGAGACTCTCCCCATCGCCCCACCCATGCTCGAGACGCAGGAAAGCGGCACCGAAGCGCTGCTCCAGGCCGTCAGCGCGGTCAGCGACGATGTCGTGTGGGTCAGCGGCCACCAGGGCACCTACTCGCGATCCACCGACGGCGGTGCGACCTGGGAGACCGCCGTCGTCCCGGGTGCAGATACGCTGCAGTTTCGCGATGTCCATGCGGCTTCCGCCACGGAAGCCTGGCTGCTGGCGGCCGGACCCGGGGGGCTGTCGAAGGTCTTTCATACCGACGACGGGGGCGTGACCTGGACGCTGCAATGGACGAATCCCGAGCCCGACGGGTTCTATGATTGCTTCGACTTTTGGGACTCGAAGCGCGGGGCCCTGTACGGCGACGCCGTGGAGGGGGGCCTCCGGATCATGCGGACGGAAGACGGCGGCGAGACGTGGATTCGGGTTTCGGATGACGCCCTGCCGCGAGCCGGTGAGGGCGAGGGTGGCTTCGCAGCCAGCGGCACCTGCCTGACGGTCGGGGACGACGGCCGCGGCTGGATCAGCACCGGGAATGCGGATCCCTCTCGTGTACTCGTTACTTCCGACTACGGTCGCTCGTGGCAACCCCGGAATCAGCCGATCCCGGGAGCATCGGGTGGCGGCCTGTTTTCGATCTCGTTCCGAGACGGTCAGGACGGTGTCGTGTTCGGCGGCTCCTTGAATCCCGACGCGGAACCGGGGCCGCGCGTGGCGGTGTCGCATGACGGCGGGGACTCCTGGGCGATCGCCGGCGAGCCCACGATCGACGGAGCGATCTTCGGCGGCGCGTGGGTGCCCGGCACCAACGTCCCTCTCGTGGTCGTCGTGGCGCCTGGCGGTGCGGATTACTCGGTGGACGGAGGACAGCGCTGGCTTTCCCTCGATACCGAAGCCTACTGGGGCCTCG
>CBDUXS010000115.1:0-4573 GCA_965371255.1 uncultured bacterium | reverse complement strand
CGTTCCTCGGCCCAGCTGCCCATCGCGTAGAAGATCGCGCTCGAGTTCTCCATTCCGCCGAACTGCGTCGAGGATTGTACGTGGGCAAGCTTCTCGTACGGATAGGGCCCGAACATCTCGGCGTAGAAGTCGAGCATGTCGGCGGCTCGCACGAACCGCTGCTCGGAGTATGCGCCGCTGCCCGTGAGCGCCCAGGTGGACACCTCAGCACACTCGCCGCCGTCCGCCGCGGCCGGCGCCTCGTCGCATGCGCCGTCCCCGATCGTCGCCCGCTCGAACTTCGCCACGCCGATCACCAGCGTGTAGGCCGGGATCTCCACGTCCGTGCGCCAGCGCCAGGTGTCACCATCTACCGCGACGAGCCGGCCATTCGCCACGACGGAGTATCCGGGAGGTACGCGCACTGTGAACTCCGCCGTCGCCTTGTCTGCCGGGTAGTCGTTGGCGGGAAACCACCAGCGGGCGCGGTTCGGCCAGTTGTCGGCAAACACGGTTGTGTTGCCTGCCGGATCGGGTCCGAAGAACAGCCCGTCCACTGGGCGGCCGCCATAAAAAACTTCGATTCTCACCGTTTCAGGAAATCCGGTGTCGGGCTCGATTCTCAGAATCTCCGGTCCCTGCGCAAACCGCACATGTCCGCCGTCCATGAGCACCGAGTCCGCCGACAGGCCGACAAAATCAAGATCGATGTGGGATGCGCCGGATGACGGCCGAACGTCCAGTCGCGCCACGGCCTGCATCACCGTATCGGCCAGCAGGCGCAGATCGATCGACAGATCGTAATGGAGGACGTCCAGCTGAGCGCGGTCTGCCACGCTTCGCCGCTCGACACCCGGTTCCGGGAGTGCGTCCACCGGCGACACGCGCGGCAACGGATCGATGGACGGGGCCGGCATGCTCGACGAGACGGGCATCGCCGACGGGTCCTGGTTGCTGGCGCAGGCGACTGTCGAGGAAGCCACAAGGGCCAGCACAAGCGGGTACTTCACAAGGTTCGGACGGTTGGAACGGAGAGTGGTCACGCAGGATTCCTCGGGCTGAATTTGAGCGACCAACTTAGCCGGGAGCAGCTTCCGGACCAAAGAGACCTCGAATTCGTTGCTCGGCCGGCGAGTTCCGCGTAAGTTTTAGATGGCGGATGTGAGGAACGTTTTGAGCCAACGATTGGGTTTTCTAGCCTCTGATCTTCCGGCGGACGTCATGCCCCTAGGGGAAGGCGAAGACCCGGGAGGAAGGGCAACCGTCTAACAACGGTCTCAAGAACCCCCCTCGGGTCTGCTGTTGGGGTGATCCCTCGCGGATCGCCCCTTCTTTTTGCCTCACGAAACCACGGAGACGGGCATGGCAATCGCTCGCGTCACCCGGAAGGTCCACTTCTGCGCGGGCCACCGGCTTTACGACCCCGCGCTGGGGGACAAAGAAAACCTGGCGATCTACGGGGCCTGCTCGAATCCCAACGGGCATGGGCACAACTATGACCTCGAGGTTACCGTCGAGGGCGAGATCGATCCGGATGTCGGGTACGTGATGGACTTGCGGGCCCTCAAGGAACTGCTGCAGGACGTGGTGCTCAGTGACCTGGACCACGCGAACCTGAACACGGACGTTCCCTGGCTGGATGGTGTCGTGCCGACGACCGAAAACCTCACCGTCGCGATCTGGAATCGGCTGGTGGGCCAATTGGCAGGTCCGAGCCTCGTGATCGTCCGCCTCTGGGAAACGGAACGAAACTCGGTGGAATACCGGGGAGAGTGATCATGTCTGACACGAAAATTACTGGCGTCGACCTGAGCGACGTCTCGTCCGAGGAACTCGTGGCCGAACAACTGCGACGGTTGGGCCTCGATCTCTCCGCGGCGGGACTCGTCGGTACGCCCAGGCGCGTAACTGAGTCGCTGCAATGGCTCACCCGCGGCTATCGCACGACCGTCGAGGAGGCGATCGGCGACGGTGTGTTCGCAGAGAAACACGACAACATGATCATCGTGCGCGACATCGAGCTCTATTCACTGTGCGAGCATCACATGCTGCCGTTTTTCGGCAAGGCGCACATCGCCTATATCTCCGACGGCCGGCTGCTGGGCCTGAGCAAGTTCGCGCGGATCGTCGAAGTGTTTTCGCGCCGCCTGCAGGTTCAAGAGCGACTCACGGACCAGATCGCCGATGCGATCCAGGATGCCCTGGAGCCGGACGGTGTGGGCGTGGTGATCGAGGCCAACCATCTCTGCATGATGATGCGGGGCGTCGAAAAGCAGAATAGCCGGACGATTACGAGCGCCGTACGCGGCCGCTTTCGTTCCGATCAGCGGACCCGGGACGAGTTCCTGCGCCTCACCCTGTCCTGAGCCCGACGTGCGGCTCGAATTGACCGAAGTCCTTTCCTGCCCGCGCTGCGGGCCGGACCACGGGCTGATCGCGTTCGTCGATCGCATGGACGGTCGGCGAATCGCCGCCGGCCACCTCGATTGCCCGAACTGTGAGGAACGCCATCCGATCCGGGATGCGGTGGTCTACCTCAACGGATCCGCCGCAACGAAAAGTGCAGAGTCCGCAACTGCTCCGGCCGAGCCTGCAGCTGCGCCACCCGAAACCGGATTAGCCGGGTCAGCCGAAATCGCCACCGCGCTCCTCGGCGAGCCGGCCGGGCCCGAAATCCTCCTCGTCGGTCCCGGTCTGGGCTCCGTCGCCGTTCAGCTCGCAGCGCTGCGACCGCTCGCTTCCGTGCTGGCCTACTCAGATCCGCCTCCTGAGTCCCACGAACGGGTCCACTGGATCGTTCCCGTCCCGGGAGACCCCCTTCCGCTGCGCTCGGCCCGCCTGCACGGCGTGGTGCTGGCGGGAGCCGCCTTCCTCGAGCCCGCCGAGGCAGCGCGCATCCTCACAACCGGTTGCCGGCTGGTGATCCTGTCCCCCGGGCCCGAACCCCCCCGGTTTCGACCGGAGAGCCCGGTGCGCGAGCTTGCCTCCGACTCCCGGGCCTGGGTGGGAGCTCGCACTTGAGCGCCTCTCTACGTTGCCACCCCCTGAACGGGGGTCTAGTTTTCCGCGATTGTCGTCGTCCTGAAACCTTGACCCTTGCGGGCCGATTCCGGGCTATGCGCCTACAGACCCGAGCGTTCGCGATCGCCAGCGGCTATGTAGCCACCGCCGCCGTGTTCCTGCTCACCCTGGTACTTCTGCTCGGCGGATATTCCGTCGCGGACGTACCGGTTCTCGCAGCGGTTCTGTTCGGCTATTCCGTGTCCGTGCCCGGAGCATTCATTGGCGGCATGTGGGCGTATGCGTACGGATTTCTGCTGGGAGCCGCGCTGGCGTTCGCCTACAATCTGGCCGTGATTCCGCCCGCTCCACCGGCGCTGGACTGGGATCTCGAACCCGGTTCCGAGGAGAGCTGACCCATGTCGATCTGGGACTTCTTCACCGGGCGTGAACGGATGACGGACGCCAACCCCGACTACTACGCGGAGGGCCTGGATCTCGCCTCCCAGGAGAGATTCCACGAGGCCCTGACTTCGTTTCGCCTCGCACTCCGGGAGAGTCCGACCGACGTGGCCACACTCGAGCAGATGGCCATCGTCTACACGCGTATGGGGGTGACTGACGAAGCGGTAAAGATGTACAAGCGTGCCCTGGAAAGAGATCCGATGAGCGCCGGGGCTCATTACGGCATCGCGTTCCTCCTGTTGAACAAGGGCTGCGGCGACGAGGCAGTCGCCCACCTGGAGCAGTTTCTGGAGACGGGTGGGGGTCTCCCGGGAACCGGACGCCACATCGAGCACGCCAGGCAGACCCTGGACGATTTGCGGTCCGAGGACGACGGAGCGGAAAGCCCTGGTGATGAATCCTGAGGCCGGCGGCGACCGCTACGCGGCGGGACCACCGATGGAAGGCCTGCGGGATGGAACACTCACTGACCTGTTCTTCGACAGTGCCGAGCGCTTCGCCGGTGTGGCTGCCTTGCGTCGCGAATCCGACGGACAGTGGAAGGAGTTTGACCGGGATACACTCGTCGATCGCATCCGGGCAATCAGCGCCGGTCTACGCGAAGTCGGGTGCGAGCCGGGCGACCGGGTGGCGATACTCGCGCAAACGCGTCTGGAATGGGGACTCGCCGATTGGGCGTCACTTCTCGGGCGCCAGGTCGTCGTCACGGTCTATCCCAATCTGCCGGCCGACCAGGTGCTCCACATCCTGCGCGACTCGGGCGCCCGCGTCGTGTTCGCGGCAGACGCCGAACAACTGGCTAAAATCACAGAGATTCACTCCCGGCTGGACCAGCTCGAGACGGCCGTCGTGTTCGATGTCCTGGACGACGAAACGACGGCAGACAGCAATGCCGAACTGAGAGTTTTGTCCCTGGACGAGCTCGAGGCCGCAGGTCGAGAAGCTCCGTCATTCGCCGCGTTCGAGAGCGAGGCGCGAAAGATCCAACCTTCTGATCTGGCCACGCTGATCTATACCTCCGGAACCACCGGAAAGCCGAAGGGCGTGATGCTTTCACACGAGAACCTGGCGGCGAACGTGCGCCAGTGCGCCTCGGTGCTCCCGATCTCCGAGACGGATACCTGCCTGA
>CBDUXS010000114.1:0-4583 GCA_965371255.1 uncultured bacterium | reverse complement strand
CTCGGCGAGCGCCTCACCGGTCGCGGGGCCGAACGTGAGGCCCAGCATGGCGTGCCCGGTGGCGGCGAATACGCCCTTCCAGCCGGGCAGCGGGCCCACGGCGGGGAGTCCGTCGGGGGTGCAGGGGCGCAGTCCGCACCACTCCGAAGAGACAGGCGCGGTGTCGATCCCGTCCAGGTACTGTTCTGCGGAGCGCGTGAGCTGCTCGAGGCGAGGGCGCCGGATTTCGTCGTTCACGCCCGAAAATTCGAGCGTTCCCGCGAGCCGCAGCCGGCCGGGCAGAGGTGTGCAGAACACGGCCCTTTCTACGAGCAGATAGGGCCGGCCGATCGCGGGCGCTGTCGCGGCCGAACCGCCGAGATCGACGTGGTATCCCTTGGCGGCCTGCACCGGCAGAGGACAACCGAGCCGTCGGTACAGGTTCGGGCTGTATGCACCCGTTGCCAGGATCACGGCGCCGGCCTCGAGTTCCTCTCCGGTCGTGGTTCGCACGCCGACCACCCGATCCCGCCGGGTGATCACCTCCACAGCTTCCGTGCCCGATCGAATCGACGCGCCATGCGTTCGAGCCAGACCGGCGACGTGCTCGACGAACCGGAACGGGTCCATCGTGCGCCCTTCCGTGTGATGGTAGCCGCCCAGCACGGTGTCGCTCAGCATGGGATCACCCGCCTTGAGTTCCGCGGCCTCGATGGCTCGTGGAGCGAATCCCTGCTTTCGAGCGTACTCGGCCTCCTGCGCCGCGGTCGTCCGCCCGGCAGCTGTCCGGTAGATCTCCAGGTAGCCCTCGGAAGTATAGCCGATGTCGCCGGGAGCGCCCGCAACGATTTCGTCGTGCAGAGCCAGGCTAACGCGGGCGAAGGGCTGCGTTACCTGCCGGCAATGCTCCAGATGCGCGGCGCTGCAATGGCGGGCAAACGCCCACAGCCAGCGAGCGAGTCCGGGAGATAGCCGCGGCGGGATGTACAGCGGGCTCAAGGGGTCGACCATCGAGCGAATGAGTTCGCGCCATCGGCCCGGCCCGTTGATCGGGGGGTGCGCGGGTGAGATCGTTCCCGCGTTGCCGAACGACGCCCCGTGGCCGATCTCGCCACGTTCCAGGAGCAGGACAGGAGCTCCCCGCCTGGCCAGCGACCAGGCGCAGCATACGCCGATCACACCGCCGCCCACGACGACGATCGGAGCCGAATCCTGAAGAGCCGCGCGCGGCAGGGGAGTCATCTGCTCAACCTATCATCCCGGTGCGGCGACAGAGTAGAATGTCGTCTGCATAACTCGAACCGGGGGAGGTAGATTTGATCGACGGCGCGGTTTTCACCGAGCGACGGACACGGCTTGCGGAGCGGGTCGGTGACGGCCTGATCCTGCTGCCTGGAAATCAGCTCAGTCCGATGAACTATGCCGACAACCACTACGGGTTCAGGCAGGACGGTTCGTTCAGATACTACTTCGGCCTGAACCTCCCCGGTCTCGCAGCGACCCTCGATGCGAGCACTGGCGAAGCGACGCTGTTCGGCCACGAACCGACCATCGATGACGTCGTGTGGACGGGACCACAGCCGTCTTTCAGCGATCTTGCCGAGTCCGTCGGCGTCCAACGCACGGCGCCACCGGAATCCCTGGCGTCCCATCTGGGAGACGCGGTAGATAGTGGGCGCCCGGTTCATTTCCTGCCCCAGTACCGGCCGGAGAACCGCCTCTCGCTGGAGTCGCTGCTCGGTATTCCGGCCACCGAGGTGAATGAACGAACGTCGCGCGATCTGATGGAGGCCGTGATCGCGCAGCGCCTCGTGAAGTCGGAGGCCGAAGTGGCCGAGATGGAACGGGCGATCGAGGTGAGCCGGGACATGCATCTGCTCGCCATGCGTACCGTCCGGCCGGGAGTCTGGGAGCGGGAAGTCGCGGGTCGAGTCCAGGGCGAGGCGCTCGCGGCGGGCGGCGACATCGCGTTTCCGATCATCTTCTCGGTGCACGGAGAGGTCCTGCATAACCACTCGTGGGTCAACCGTATGGAAGACGGAGACCTCGTCGTGCATGATTCGGGTGCGGTGACGGAATCGGGATACTGCAGCGATGTTACGCGGACGCTTCCGGTGTCGGGACGGTTCGACACCCGGCAGCGCGCGGTGTACGAGGCGGTGCTCGGGGCCCAAATGGCGGCGATCGCGGCGATGAAGCCAGGAGTCCCGTTTCGCGACGTTCACCTGGTGGCGGCCCGGGAACTTGCTTCGGCGTTTACCGCCATGGGGCTGATGAAGGGCGATCCCGCAGAGGCCGTGGAAAACGGCGCCCACGCCCTGTTCATGCCGCACGGCCTCGGGCACATGATCGGTATGGACGTGCACGACGGCGAGGCAATCGACGAAAACCTGGTCGGGTACGGTGACGGGTTTGTGCGCAGCGAGCAGTTCGGCCTGTCCTCACTGCGACTCGCGCGGCCACTGGCCTCGGGCTGGGTCGTGACCGTGGAGCCCGGCGCGTATTTCATTCCGGAGCTCATTCAGCGCTGGCGGGCCGACGGCACCTGTGCGGCGTTCATCGACTACGAGCAGCTGGAGTCGTGGGCTGGACTCGGCGGAGTCAGGCTCGAGGACGACGTGCTGGTGACGGACGAGGCACACCGGGTGCTGGGCCCACCGATTCCCAAGCATCCCGACGAAGTGGAAAACGTGATGGCCGAGGCGGCCGACAGGAGACTCTGAAGATGATCGACACGGACGGACTCGAGATCACGCCGGTGCAACTGGCCGATAGCCTGGAAAGCGGCGAGGACATCCAGGTGCTTGACGTGCGGGCAGCGGCCGGGCTCGCCGCGGGCACCGTAGACGCGCCGCGCTTCCTCAACGTGCGTGGCTCCGTCATCCTGGATCTGGCCGATCCCGCGGAAGCCGGTATCGATCGACAAACGCCCGTCGCGGTCGTGTGCGGCCACGGCAACTCCAGCATGACCGTTACGCGCTATCTGGCAAGCAGGGGATTCGAGGCCGTGTCATTGCGGGGAGGCGCCGCCGCCTGGATGGACCTGCTGCGCGAGCGGGTGCTGCCTGCCCCGTCCGGGTTCGACCGACTCGTCCAGTTCGACCGCGTCGGCAAGGGGGCGCTCGGCTACGTCGTCGTCTGTGGCGACGAAGCGCTAGTGGTGGATCCGTCCCGTGACTGGCAAGTCTGGGCCGCGGCCGCCGAGGCCGCCGGAGCGCGCCTTGTCGGCGTCGCGGATACCCACATTCACGCCGACTACATCAGTGGCGGTCCCGCTCTCTCCGCCGCCCTTGGCGTACCCTATTACCTGCATCCCGAAGACGCCGTGTATCCGTACGACCTTACGCCCGGCGAGATAGAGTTCGCGCCGATCGGCGACGGAGACACGATCGCGGTTGGCGGATCCATGATTACCGTGCACCATACTCCCGGCCACACACTGGGCAGCGTGTGCTTCGCACTCGGCGAAGACGCGGTGCTTACGGGTGATTTCCTGTTCGTCGGTTCTGTCGGCCGGCCTGACCTGGCGGGCCTCACCGAGCAGTGGACGGGTCATCTGTGGGACAGCCTGAACACGGCTCGCGCGACGTGGCCGCGGCAGGCCGTCGCCTATCCGGCGCACTACGCGAGCGATGCGGAACGCAACGCGGATCTGTCGGTCGGGCGCCCGCTGGCGACCCTGTTCACGGAAAACCCCGCGCTCCTGATCGAGGACGAGGCAGAGTTCCGGGCTTTCGTAAACGGGGGTATTTCGACGCCGCCCGAGGCCTACCGGATGATCAAGGCGATCAACGTGGGTCTCGCGATGGTCAATCCCGAGGAGGCGCAGGTTCTGGAGGCGGGGAAGAACGAGTGCGCCTTGGGCTGAGAAGCGTGCCGGCCAGGAAGCAGACGGCCGCAGCCGCCAGCCCGACCGTGTACGTAGTGACCCAGGCGCCGGCGGGCAGCGCGCCGAACCTGACTGCCGCGACGCCCGCCATGCCACCCGCCATCGCGGCCAGTGCCGCGGGCGTGCCGGGTTTCCGCGTGTAAAGTCCGGCGACGATCGGGACGAACAGGCTCACGGACAGCAACGTATAGAACACGCTGAGCGACCCGATCACCGAAGGCAGCGCGATCGCCAGCGCCACGCCGAGCCCGCCGCCGGCGACGGCCGCCATCCGCGCCATCCGAAGCACCTGCCGATCCGTCGCATCGGGCCGGACGAACCGTTTGTAGATGTCCTCCGACAGAGACGTGGACAGCATGAACAGGATCGCGTCAGCCGAACTGATCTCCGCCGAGAACACGGCAGCAAGCGCCAGCGCTCCGAGGGCAGGCGGCAGGGCCTGCGTGAATACGATCGGGAGCGCGAGTTCCGGATTGGCGAGCGCGGGATCCACGGCCCGGGCGATCATTCCGAACAGGGGCGGGACGATGGCGAACAGGCCGAGCGCGAGGGCGCTGATGACGACCCCGGTGCGTACGGCCCGGACGTTCCGGCCACCGTACACTTTCTGGATGAGGCCCGGCGAGACGATGAATGCGGGAGCGAGCAGGAACAGATACATCCACCCGGAGGCGCCGCCCGACACGAAACCGAGATAGTCGGGGCCGGCCGATCG
>CBDUXS010000113.1:0-4604 GCA_965371255.1 uncultured bacterium | reverse complement strand
ACCCGAGCACGCCTCTGACCGAACCGGAGGGTCTGGGACAGGCCCGAGGCGACGACGGCGCCGGCGACCGCTACCGGTCCCTCCGCGCCCAGCGACCCGCCGGCTCCGATCGTCACGGCCGCCCCCGCCAGCTTGCGCAGCGCCGCCGCAAGCGGCAAACGACCACCGTGTCGCACCGAAGCCCGAATCAGTGTCGGGACCATCTCCCGATCCCGCACATCGGCCACGAGACGCGACGTGAGCCAGAACCCGGTGGGAACGACAGCGATCGCCAACCACGGAAGACCTGCGCCGCCGCTGGTTTCCCGTGCCCAACCCGCGATCGATCGGATCCAGTCGAGCAGTCCGTAGAAACCGACGACCGTCAGCCCGGCGGTGATCCCGATGCCGGCGGCGAGAATGACGACCAGCCCTTCGCCAGTCTCAAACCGCTTCGAGACCGACCGCAGCAGGCGGCTGGCCTTACGTAGCGCGAAGCGCCACAGGATTCGGATGCGACGCGGCACGGTCACGTGCGCGAAAAAAGAAACGAATCTTGCATAGGATTGTTGCTACCGGTTGTATCCGTCCGGCAATGACGACAGAATGTCGTCAGTATCGGACCCATCACCCTGACCAGCAACGTCTGGACCGGAAACGGATCCTGCGGAGAACAGCTTCGATGGAAGTGTCAGCGGCTAGAAACGGTCCCGTGTCGGATGTTCTTTTCGAACTTACGGCGCGGTGCTCGGATGTGTCCCCCGAGACCGTCGAGGAGTTTGCGCGCAAGCTACTGCGCCGGGTCTCGGAAGATTGGCTGGCGGAGCAGGATGTCGCGGGCTTCGCCGATGCGGTCCGGGCGCTGTACGATCTCGTGGAGCGAACCGCGGACGGCGACGTCGGGGTGGTTGTACTCACTTCTGCCAAGACGGAGCACCGCACCTACCTCCTGACGGCCACGCCCGATTCCGCGTTCATCGTGGAGACGCTTCGCGAGGGGATGCACGGACGTTCACTGGCGATCGAGGCCTTGCTCCACCCTGTGCTCGTGCTTCGGCGATCGGACACGGGACGCATCGAAGCAGTCGCCGATCGAACCGCGGACGGCAACCGGCTATCGGCGGTCCTTCTCGTACTCGACGGTGCGCTCACTGCGGAGGAAGCCGAGGAGCTTCGGGCGGAGACGGAAGAGCACCTTCGGTTGCTGCGGAAGGCGACCGAAGACTTTCATCCCATGCTCGAAAAGCTGAGCGACATCGTGGCGGATCTGGAGCAGGCGAAGCTCTCCATGGAGTGGCGCGCCTCCGAGATCCAGGAGGTACAGGAGCTGCTCGAATGGCTCGGCGACGGAAACTTCGTATTCCTTGGGTTCCGTCGGTATGTCCTCGATTCGCGCGGCGATGAGGCTCTTGTGCAGGTAGAACCCGGGTCGGGCCTCGGGATGCTGCGGGAGGAGAATCGGTCGGCTTTCGCGGAACCCATACCGATCACCGATCTTCCGCCCGGCCTGCGCGCCCGGTTGGTGGGCGGACCGCTGCTGATTGTCTCGAAGACGAATGCCCTGTCACCCGTGCATCGTCGAGTTCGGATGGACGACATCAGCATCAAGAAGCTTGGCCCGGACGGCCAGGTGCTGGCGGAGCGACGGTTTCTGGGCTTGTTCACGGCAAAAGCATATGCGCAGGACGCATCGCAAATGCCAATCCTGCGTCGCAAATTGCGTGAGATTCTCGAGGCTGAGCAGGTCGACAGTGGCTCGCACGACCACGGACTGATCGTCAGGACATTCAACAGCCTGCCGAAAGAAGATCTGTTCCTCACGCCTGTCCAGGAACTGGTCGGTATCGTGGACGCCGTGATGGAGACGCACAGTACCGATGAAATCCTGCTCTACTCCCGTCCGGATGCCCTCGCGCGCGGCGCCAACATCATGGTGATTCTCCCGAAGCACAAGTTCTCCGGCGAAGTGCGCCAGCGTGTTCAGGATATCCTCGTGGAAGCTTACCAGGGCCGGTTGCTCAACTACCACCTGATGATCGGCGAGGGCGAGCAGGCGCGGCTGCATTTCTACCTCGCCTCGGATGTGAAGAACCTGGACGGCATCGACCTGGAGGCTATCCGAGAATCGATCCACGAGTCGGTTCTCACCTGGACCGAGCGCCTCGCGGCGCAGCTGGAAGAAGACTACGACCGGGGACGAACTGCCGAGTTGATTGCTTCCTACGGAAACTCGTTTTCTGCCGAATACCAGGCGGTGACGACGATTCCGACCGTCGTCAACGACATCCTGCGGCTGGAAGACATGCGGCTCAGCGGCGAACGGCAGATTGTCCTCGCCGAACAGAATCCGCCGCAGACCAACGGATACGAACTCCGCGTATTGGACCGTGGCGCCCGCTTCGTGCTCAGCGACGTGATGCCTGTTCTCGAAAACCTAGGATTCCGTGTCCTGGAGGCCGATTCCTTCGGCGTCGAGTCAGACGAAACGGATCACACAGGCATCCATACGTTCAAGGTCGAGGTGCCGGAGGAGTGGGAGATCGACCGCCAGGCGGCTGAGGATCGGATTTCAGACGCCTTCCTGGCCCTTCAGGCGGGTTCTGCGCGGAACCTGGAGATCAACTGCCTCATCCTGTCCGCCGGCATGACATGGCGCGAGACGGCCCTGCTGCATGCCTATGCGGCCTATGCTTTCAGGATCGGCGCGGTGCCCAGCCGGCTCGCTGTTCGGCGCCCGCTCGTCGAGCATCCCGAGGCAGCCCGGTTGCTGCTCGAAATATTTTCGGCCCAGTTCGACCCGTTCCCGGAAAGCGATCGGGAAAGGATTCTGGCCACACTCGGGAATTCGTTTCTTCGCTACGTCGAGGGTGTCCGTAGTATTGAAGATGATCGCACCCTGCGGCGCCTCCTGACGCTGATACACGCCACGGTACGGACCAACTACTTCCAGTCGACCTTCCAGGTGAAGAGGGATTTGCCCATAGCCCTGAAGTTCGATTGTGAGGCACTGGATTTCATGCCGCAGCCGGTCCCCCGGTTCGAGGTGTGGGTCAGCAGCGCCAGGACTGAAGGCACGCATCTGCGGATGGGAGAGGTAGCTCGCGGCGGCCTGCGGTGGAGCGATCGGCCAGAAGATTTCCGAACCGAGGTTCTCGGCCTCGTGAAGACCCAGCAGGTCAAGAACGCGGTGATCGTGCCGGCCGGGGCCAAGGGCGCGTTCATCATTGTCGACCCACCGTCGGATCAGGCGGAGTTGAAAGCCGCCGGCATGACGAGCTACCGCGATTTCGTCGGAGCGCTGCTCGACCTGACGGACAACGTCGTGGAAGGAAAGGTCGTCCACCCCGCCGAGACGGTGATTCGCGACGGCGAGGACCCGTATCTGGTCGTCGCTGCCGACAAGGGAACCGCGCGCTTCTCCGACATCGCGAATTCGCTGGCAGCCGATCGCCAGTTCTGGTTGGGTGATGCGTTCGCGTCAGGAGGTTCGAAGGGATACGACCACAAGCAGATGGGCATCACGGCCCGGGGCGCGTGGGAGTGTGTGAAACGCCACTTTCGCGAGATGGGATCGGACATCCAGTCGGAGGAGTTCGTGGTGGCCGGGATCGGCGACATGAGTGGCGACGTGTTCGGCAACGGGATGTTGCTCAGTCGACATATACGGCTGATCGCCGCGTTCGACCATCGTCACATTTTCCTCGACCCCAATCCGGATGTGGCGGCGAGCTGGACGGAGCGAAAACGCCTGTTCGACTTGCCCAACTCGGAATGGTCGGATTACGCCCTGTCCTTGATCAGCGACGGAGGTGGGGTGTTTGAGCGCGGGACGAAACGGATTCCGATTTCGGAGTCGGTTCGTGACTGCCTGGGAATCGAGGCGACCGAGCTGAATGGAAACGCGCTGATCCAGGCGATCCTCAGGGCGCCCGTCGATCTGCTGTGGAACGGTGGAATCGGCACGTACGTGAAGGCCGAGGCGGAGACCCACGCACAGGTTGGTGATCCGGGAACCGATGTGGTCCGGGTGGATGCGACCCAGCTGCGATGCCGGGTAATCGGGGAAGGTGGCAACCTCGGGCTCACGCAACGTGCCCGGGTTGAATTCGCGCTGGCCGGTGGACGCTGCAACACGGACGCGCTCGACAACTCGGCCGGAGTGGATACTTCCGACCACGAGGTGAACATAAAGATCCTGCTCAGCGCGGCGGTAGAATCGGGGGCGCTGGTGCCCGAAGAGCGCGACGACGTGTTGACTGCGGTCGGGGACGACGTGGCGGCCCGCGTGTTACGCAACGACTACACGCAAAGTCTGGCGGTAACGCTGGACGCATTCCGCGCTCGGGAACGTCCGGAGGTGTTTCGACAGGCACTGACAGAGCTTGTCAGGGGCGGATTGCTGGATCGAGAAATCGAACAACTTCCCTCGACTGAGGACATGGTCGAACGTGAGCAACTCGGCCAACCGGTGCTGACACGTCCGGAACTCGCGGTGCTTCTCGCCTATTCGAAACTGTACCTGAAAAATGATCTGCTGGCTTCCGGTGAGCTTGAAGGATCGGGCATCCGGGCACTACTGGGCGGCTACTTTCCGCCTCGGGTCATTGAGGCGGCTGGCGAGAAGG
>CBDUXS010000112.1:0-4618 GCA_965371255.1 uncultured bacterium | reverse complement strand
TCAGCGAACTCCGGCGTCAGACTCGCCCCTCCTACAAGCGCGCCATCGATCTCCGGCATGTCCATGAAACCGGCTATCACGGATGACGTTACGCTACCGCCATACAGCAGCCTGACGCGCTCCGCGGCACGTTCGCCAAACGCGTTCGCGATGCTTCCGCGCAGCGCCAGGCCCATCGTTCTGTTGGCTATCGCCGGACTCGCGGGAAGTCCGCTCCCGATCGCCCAGATCGGCTCATAAGCGATCACGCAACCCCCTGCCTGTTCCGCCGTGAGCCCATCGAGTGCCGTTTCAACCTGCCCGGCCACGACAATTTCCGTTTCGCCCGCCTTGTGTTGGGCAGCGTCCTCGCCCACGCACAGAATCGGAGTCAGGCCGTGAGACAGGCAGGCCAGGACTTTGCAGCTCACCTGGGCGTCGGTTTCCCCGGCCAAGCGCCGCTCCGAGTGGCCCACGATGACGAATTCGCACACACCTGCCAGCATGAGAGGCGACACTTCACCGGTATGCGCACCACGGTCCTCCGCATGCACATTCTGGGCGCCGAGCGCTATCGGCGAGGACGCGAGCACTTCCGCCATGGCGCTGAGTACCGTGAAAGGCGGACAAACGACGATGTCGATCCCTGGGAGGCGGCTGAGCGACGGACGTAAGCGCCGAAGGAGCGCGAGGGCTTCATCGACGCGGCCGAGATTCATCTTCCAGTTCGCGGCAATCAGCGGGCGGCGCATGCTTCAGCTGTCCTTCCAGTTCCACCACTTCAGTAGTTCGGGCTCCGGATTCGGAGTACATGCCCAGTACACGGCGCATCGGAACGAATACTTGACGCACGGGTCGATCCGCTCGCCACGCAGGGCACACAGGCGCACGTAGAGTTCGTCGGGATCTCGATCGCGCAGGTCGGAAACCCCCTGCACGCCCAGGTCCAGCAGGGCTCGTTCGATGCTCGGGCCCACGCTTGGGGCTCGTTGAAGGTCTGTCTTCATGGGCAGAGCGCCACGTCTGTCGTCAGCTCATTCAGGGTCACGACACGGCCGCCCCGGTGCCAACGTTCCAGAGTCTCTGATTCGGACTCAAGACCGAGTCCCCACGTGGCGTCACGGATCGCGATCGTGCGGTAACCGCGCGCCTGCAGGCCATCCACGGCCCGGGTCATGCAAACGTCACGCGACACTCCGATCACGACGAACTCGGGGGCCGTACCCAGCGCCTCGGCGAGTCCGCGGACGAACGATTCCGTGCAGGGATTACCTGTAAATACGTCGAATTCGTTCTTCCGGATGATCACCGGTCGACTCTCGTGCACGGCCAGGCGTGCCAACGCGATGGCCCCGGTCTCGTCTGCATCCAGGTCGAGAATTAAGGGCTCCTCAGGGCAAACGGAGGCGATGATCGCCGCCCCTTCCCGTTCGTTCGAATCCTCCGATCGGCCCATACAGTGAGGCGGATACGTTCCGAGCGTCGCATCCGGCGATACAGCGTCGATCTCGGCGTCGTCGGCTCCATGCCAATCGACCGAGTAGACAATCGTGACGCAGTTCGCACGCATCCACTCGACAGCGCGCTCGATGACCGGCTGGACCGCTACGGCTCCCACGTCGGACGAATCCGTGAGATCGGCAACGTAGAGCCGTCCGCCGAGAGCGGTTGGACGCATGAAATCGTTCTGCACATCCACGACCCAGCCGACGAACGGACGCCGTCCTTGCTCAGCCAATGGATTCTCCCGCGTCCGCGCGCGCCAGCAGGTCCCAATCGATCCGCAGGAGCCGCGGATTGTCCAGCCGTTGGCGGCCCACCTTGGCTACGGGCTCACCGTCCACTTCCACGATGTCCGCCGTGAAGTCGAACTCCGGGACCACACCGTCCAATTCGTTGCCCCGGCCGAGCACGCTGCTGCCAACTCCGTAGCCGGCGATGGGAAGGTCGAGGTCCGCGAACCGGCGGATGCGACGGGGCGTGAACCCCCCGCTTACGACGATTCCCACGTACTCGAATCCTTCAGCATCGAGCGCCGCCCGAACTTTGCGCACCAGGTGAGGATTCACGCCACGCAGGTCATCTCGACCCCACCACGCCTCGTCCCCGACGAGCGCTTTGTCCACCAACAGACCGCTCGTATCGAGCCGAACGCCGTGCAGGACGCCGTCGCCAAACTCGGATCGCATGGCCCTGGCTACGGCGAGCGAGTCATTCACACTGTCGTTACGGAAGTCCACCAGACTGATGATCGGCACATCAGGCTCATGCGCCTGCACGTAACGGGTAAACCCAAGCGTCGCCGCTACCACGTCACCCCCGTATGCGGCAATCAGGGCGTGCGGCATTGTCCCGACTCCCTCGCCGCCCCACCACGCGGCGCCCGCATCACTTGAGACACTCTGACCACCGCCGACACGGGCCGCATAGCCATCGGGCGTCTGAATCCGCCAGTCGTCATGCCGGGGGGCAAAATAGATTACGGGCACGTCACCGGCGGCCGCGACCGCATTGGACACGTTGGTCGCGATCCGGCTACGGCGGGCAAGTACGCCATCGATGGTCGTCTCGAGGTGCGCGAAGCCCACGTATGGACCGGAGATTCGAAACGCGATGTCCCATGGCTGGATTGGGTCCCCGTCGCGCAGCGTCCAGACCTCGAGGTCTCGGTAGTCGTATCCGGAGGCGAGCTGCGTTTGAAGCATCCGGACGCACTCGTACAGCCCGGCAACCATGCCGCCCCGGCGTGGGAAGACCTGCAGCGTAACGGTCGGATTCCGCCCGG
The DNA here is from genome assembly GCA_965371255.1 of uncultured bacterium. Taxonomy (GTDB): domain Bacteria; phylum Gemmatimonadota; class Gemmatimonadetes; order Palauibacterales; family Palauibacteraceae; genus JARFPW01. The sequence continues at coordinate 1,854 of CBDUXS010000112.1, read as the reverse complement.
CATATCTGAGCGTCGCCGCTGCTCTGAGGAAATAGCGATCCGACAACCACCCTTCACGAATCCGAGGATCGAATTGAAACAACTCGGCCGGAAAGCGAGTGAGGTCTTCATGCAGGAGAAGGCGGCGCGCAGAGGCTGAACCGGCCTCCGGTGCGGCAATGCTGCTCAGTGCTGCCTCCCGTGGTGCTCCGTTGACCGACCGGACGTGGCCGTGTGCCGCCGTCTCGATCCCACTGATAATAGATTCCCGGCGGCAAGCGGACCAGTTGACGAGAACCTGAGAACAGGCACCCGTTCCCGGTCACCAAGAGAAACGCCGCCCCATTTCGGAGGCGGCGTTGCAGCCGATCCAGGCCCTATCCAGATCAGTCTTCGCTGGCGACCCGGGTCACGTTCGCGGCGTTGGGGCCCTTCTCGCCCTCCGTAACTTCAAACTCTACGAGTTCGCCCTCTTCGAGCGACTTGAACCCGCTGCCGTCGATCGCCGTGTGGTGCACAAAACAGTCCTTGGATCCGTCCTCCATCGTGATGAATCCGTAGCCCTTTGCGTTGTCAAACCACTTGACCCTTCCGTTCGTCCGCATTCGTCTCTCCTGGAACTGAGCCGTGTTACAACAATGTGCGCCGGATTACCGGCCGCACATAAGCCACGATCCAAGGTAGGCGATGTTCAGCCGAAGTGTCAACGCGACCTTGCAGGCTCAGGCTCCCGATCGGACACTGCGCGTATGGAGACCGCATTCCCGGACCGGGGCAACGGTGAAACACTGTCGGGAGGCGACCGGATCTCTGCCTGCCTGGTAGCGATGAACGAGGAGGATCGCATCGGTGATTGCCTCGCCTCGCTGGATTTCTGTGACGAGATCATCGTAGTCGATTCACACTCGATCGACGCTACGCGTGAGATTGCTGCTGTCGCAGGAGCTCGAGTCATCGAGCGGGACTGGGCGGGTCACCGGGCACAAAAACAATTCGCCGTCGAGCAGGCGAGTCATGACTGGATTCTCGCTCTCGATGCCGACGAGCGCCTGTCCCCCGAGCTTCGGCGGGAGATCCTCGCACTCCGCGAAGCGGGTTTCGCTGACACCGCCGGCTGGTCGATGCCTCGCCTCTCCTACTACCTCGGCAGATGGATCCGTTACGGGAGCTGGTACCCGAACCGGCAGTTGCGATTGTTCGACCGGCGGCACGGCCACTGGGGCGGAAACGAACCGCACGACCGCTGGGAGACAAAGGGTCGAGTGGGCCTGCTGGGAAGCAACCTGCTGCATGAACCGTATCGAAGCTTCGACGAACACATTCGAACGCTGAACGCGTACGCATCCATCAGTGCTGCCTGGTTGCACGAGCAGGGGCGCAAGGCAACGGTCCTGGATATTCTGCTCCGTCCGCCGCTGCGCTTCGTGCGTGGGTTTGTTCTCAAGCGCGGCTTTCTACTCGGCTGGCGTGGGCTGATTCTGGCCTGCCTGGACGCCCACTCCGTGTGGTTGAAATACACGCGGATCATCGTACTCCAGCGCACCCGCAATCAGGATCCAAGGCGGTGACGGCCTCAGCCTTCCGCGTGGACGAGGACTTCGCCCGCGAACTGGACAAGAATGATCCGCTCAAGCAATTCCGTGATCGGTTCGAACTGCCAGGCGCCGAAGCCGATGAACCGAGGATCTACCTTCTCGGAAACTCGCTTGGCCCCCTGCCCCATGGAGTCCGGGACGCCGTGAGACGCGAGCTGGATGCCTGGGCCAGTCGAGGTGTCGAGAGCTATTTTGAACCGCCGGCCAGCTGGTGCGGGTTGGATGTGCGGCACCGCGAGGCAATGGCGGCGATCGTCGGTGCGGCACCGCACGAAGTGGG